>JAICKT010000371.1 GCA_025927795.1 Parafilimonas sp.
TGCTTTGTTCTCTTAATTATGTATGGCTGTTTTTAGAAATAATAATTTATAAATGACAAGCAAAGGCATTATTTCTACGGCACAAAGGTAAATAAAAAAGTGAAATGCAGCCAAGTTGAGGTTCTTGCGAATTCTTGCAAGAGAAACAAGATAACGCAATGCAATAAGCAAGCCTGCAATGCAAAGCGCAATAGTGATTGCTATCTTTTTTACGTCATCATTTGTATACGCAATTATAAATAACAGAGGTATAAACAGAATACCCATTAATTTATTAATTAAAAAAACAATAAACCTGTATTCTGCGGCGGCATCAGGTGCATTAAAAACCCAGCCTGTAAAGAGAATTACAAAATATTTTACCATGTAAACAATTCCAAGAATAGTAGTAGAGTAAATAAATAGCTGCCAGAACGGAATGTTTGTCCATGTATAAAACCGCGCAAATAATGTTATAAATAATCCAACAGAAAGTATGAACAAAACGTTGAGCATACAAGCAGGAAAAAAGTTTTGCGACATCTGCTCGCGTGTTTGTGTTTGCCTGAAGGTTGCCTGGAAGGATAAAGAAAAAATATTGTTGAAATATTTTGGGAAAGAATTCTTTACCAGCGCTAAAAAAAAGAGTATAAAAATCAATACATAAAAAACAAGGTCAGTATTTACAGGGCTTCTAAATGAGCCAGGCATACCTTTTTGCACCACAGTTTGCTTTTTTATTTTAGCATTTGCTTTTGCAATACTATCGTTTCTTATATTTATTGCGACTGCTGCAATTGAATCGCCTGCAACTTTTTGTAAAGAATCGTTTGCAATTATTTTTTTTGATGTATCAATTATCGCAACATTTTTCGAAGAATCAATCATTGAATTTTTTTTGACTGAATCTTTTACAACAGCTTTTTCAAGAGAATCTTTTCTTAACACTTTTGCGACGCTATCCTTTTTAAACATTTTAGCCGTACTATCTTTTAATACAGTTACAGGCAATACATTTTTTTTAGTAGTCGCTGCTTTAGATTTTCTCACAGAGTCTTGTATAGCTGCCCGCACACTGTCTGCCCATGAACTGTTGTACAAACCATTATCCTGTGCTACAGTTTTTAATCCGCATGCGGCTAATATTATTAATATGAAAAAGTTTTTCAACATTATTGAAGGCAAAAATATTTTAAGCTTGCTGCATTATCAAAACAAGCTTATAAAACCAAGATGAATTTTCGATTGTTGAAAATTTAATTTGGAATCATCACGTTTTCCTTCGGCGAGTGAAATACTAAAAATGCCTGTGCCTGTTTCTAAAGAAAGCCCAACACCAAAACCCAAATATGTATGATTAAATTTTATATTATTTACATTATATGCTGCCCACCCAAAATCTGTAAATCCATAAAACCAGGAATTTTTTGCAAGCAAATAATGATACTCTGCCGTTTCAACCGAATAACGATTGGTATAAATACTTGCTTCATCAAAGCCGCGCAATAATTTAAAGCCGCCAATTCTAAATAATTCATTTTGAAAATAATTTGGTGATTGAAATAAGCCTGCGTTTACAGATAATTTAAAAGCAGCCTGTTTTCCCACCGGAAAATATTTTGCAGCCGAACCTTGCAAGAGAAACTGATAGCTATGTAATTTGATTGTATCATACAAAGCAGCCGCATTAAAATTTGGATCTTTAATTTGTAATACAGCATTATTTTTTTTGATGTTTTTATTTCCAAAACTTCCTAAGATTAAAAGCTCATTTCCTCGTCTTGGATTAAACCTGTAATCTGTGTTATAAAAATTGTATTGCAGCCCAATACTTGTTGAATTTATGTCTGCAATTACGGGCAATGAATTGGTTTGCTTAACAACGTTTGTGTCAACATTTAAAACATTTGTGCTTGCGCTGCTAAACAAGATTGCACCCGACTGATATTGCGTTAATTCATACTGAAGTGCAAGCTGACTATTAATATTTACATACTGTGAATCTTGTTTATACAACTGAAAATTTATTCCTGCGCCGAATGGCAAATGAAAAATATATGGTTGCTGATAAGATAAATTTAACTGAGGCGATTTTGGCTGCAATTGCTGCCAGTTTAATGCGAGCGTTTCTCCACTGCCAAAAGAATTACGCAAGCCAACTGTTGCTTCTCCTGTGAATAAAAGTTTACCACCCGTTTCTTCATTCTGCGGCAATAGACCAACTAAAATATTTATACTGTTATTTTTTGTTGGCTGAAGATACAGGTGTAAAGCAGCGCCTGTATTCAGCATCTCTATTTGCCATGGTTGCGATTGCTGTAAATAAGTGAGTAATGATAACCGCTGATTAATAGTATTCAACTTCGATTCATTATAAATATCATGTTCATTTATTTGCAGAAAATGTTGCAGAAAAAATTTAGAGAGGCGCATATTGCTCTCTACAATAATTGTATCTATATGATATAATATTCCTGGCTTTATATTAAGATGCGCCGAGATTTTATTATCGTTTATTTGAACGCTATCAAGAAAAATTGTTGCAAAAGGATAACCATTGTTGCTGTAATAATTACTTATATCATTATATAATTGTTGAAGTTTTAAAGCAGTAAAGTTTTGTTTGCTGAAACTTTCTGCATTATAACGCAATGATGCAAGCAATGTTTTATTTGAGTCATTTATAGAAAGTTTTTGCCATTCATATTTTTCTCCAATAAAAAGTTTTATTGAAACGGAATTAGAATCTTCCCATATAGAATCAACAGATGCAGTGGCATAACCTTTTATTGCAAGTAATGAAGGCAACCGGTTTACAAATTGAAGGCAAGATGTTTTATTGTTAAATATTGTTTGCAGGTTTAGCGAAACAATAAAAGAAGAATCGGTTGATATGGGATGAACGATTAATTTAATATTACGTTGCGCATGTGCATCCCTTAATAAAAAACAAAATATCAAAAGCAGAAAAACATAAATGCTATGTTGATTTAATTTTGCCATTTATCTTCAACTCAAAACAAGATTACAAAACTTTATTTCAATGGCAGGCATTTACATACATATTCCGTTTTGCAAAAAAGCCTGTTATTACTGCAACTTTCATTTTTCAACTTCGCAAAATTCAATGCACGAAATGATAAATGCAATTTGTAAAGAAGCAGCATTAAGAAACGATTATCTGTTGGATGATATTGCAACCATTTATTTTGGCGGAGGAACACCATCTTTATTGATGATTGCAGATTTGCGATTGATGATGGATACATTTTATCCCTTATTCAGAATTGATAGTGATGCAGAAATTACTTTAGAAACAAATCCCGATGATATAACAAAAGAAAAGTTATCGCAATGGAAGCAAGCAGGCATAAACCGTTTGAGCATTGGTGTACAAAGTTTTTTTGATGATGATTTGCAATGGATGAATCGTGCACATAATGCAGAACAAGCTTATAAAAGTATTTTGCTTGCGCAGGATAAAGGATTTAATAATATTACGATTGATTTGATTTATGGTACGCCAACTTTAACTGACGAAAATTGGATTGCAAATATTGAAAAGACTTTACAGGTAAATGTGCCACATCTTTCATGTTATGCATTAACGGTTGAACAAAATACGGCATTACAGAAAATGATTGTCCAACATACAAAAGAAAATGTAGATGCTGAAAAACAAAGCCGCCAATTTGAAATATTGATGGAAAAATTAAATGCAGCGGGTTATGAGCATTATGAAATTTCAAATTTTGCAAAGCCCGGTTTCAGAAGCAGGCATAACAGCAGTTATTGGCAGGGTGCGCCTTATCTTGGATTAGGGCCATCAGCTCATTCATATAATAAAACTTCAAGACAATGGAATATTGCAAACAATGCCTTGTATATAAAAAGTATTAATGAAAATATTGTGCCATTTGAAAAAGAAGAACTTTCATCAATACAAAAAATTAATGAATATATAATGACAAGCCTGCGTACAATGGAAGGTGCATCATTACAACATATAAAAAATTTTAGTTGTGAAAAAACGACTGCTGATATTTTACATGATGCAGAAAAATTTATTCAGCGAGAATGGATGAAAAAAGAAAATGATTTTTTAATACTTACACAAAAGGGAAAATTATTTGCTGACGGAATTGCTGCTGATTTGTTTAGAATTTAAGTTACATTTTGTATAAATGCATCAAAGTCTTTTACGCCAATCATTTTTGTAGTTAGGTAACCTTCCGCATATTTTACACCAATGCGTTTGCCGAACATTAAAGCTCTTGCTTTTATCACATCTATAAAATCAGGCGTGGAAATATAGGTTTGCGGTTCGCTATCATTGGTTGCATTAAACTGCGTAGTATAAGAAAGAACTGCTTTAATTTTTTGTTCGTAGTAA
>JAICKT010000134.1 GCA_025927795.1 Parafilimonas sp.
TACACTTGTAAAAAATATTGTAATTAAAGGACCAACAGGAAAATTAATATATGATTTCAAACCGCTTTGCTCGCCTGCCTCGGTTAAGTTTTCTGCAACGAGCGGCCATACACAATCTTATACATGGGATTTTAGTGATGGCAATGTAGATATCACGCAAACAAATCAAACACAACATACTTATGATACCGGCTTTTTTGTTCCTAAACTAATTTTAATAGATTCGTTAGGATGTAAAGTTTCTATTGTGGGCAGTGATACCGTTAAAGTATTTAATGTTACTGCAAATGCAATGGTATCAGGCAACCAAGCATGTGATTCTGCATTGGTAAAATTTACAGACATTTCTCAATCTAAAGATGTAATCACACATCACTATTGGTATTTTGGAGATAATGATTCTGCAGATGCATCGCAAATAAGTCATGGTTATAATACAACAGGAAATTATAATGCCACATTAATTGCTATTACAAAATTTGGATGTACAGATACTTTAAATATTACTACGCCTATCATTGTAAACCCTTCACCAGACATAAAAATTACGGGTGATACAATTGCCTGTGCTTTTGCACAGGTAAATTTTCAAGGCAAAAAGAATGCATTGGATACCTCTAATTTGCAATGGAACTGGATATTTAATAATGGCTCATCTGCATCGGGACAAAACGTAAGCACAAATTATAATACCGGGGGAAATTATCTTGTTTCATTAATTGCAAAAACCGATGCAGGTTGCTCTGATACAACTACTCAAAAAATAAAAATTAATTCTCCGCCTCCTGTAAAAGCAGGTGCTGATACTATTGTTTGCCAAAGCAGTATTTATCAATTAAGCGCTTCGGGTGCATTAAAATATACATGGCAAGGTGTTGGCTTAAGTTGCACCAATTGCCAATCGCCAAACATTACTGTTGATAGTTTTGCTACTTATATTGTTACAGGCAGCGATGCTATTGGATGCAAGGCAAGCGATTCAGTTTCTGTAAAAGCAATTGGGCCAACTCCAATTACTGTGTCTGGTAACGATACATTATGCATTGGAGAAAAAACACAATTTTCTGCTTCGGGCGCCGCAACGTATCAATGGTATCCATCGCAATATCTTGATAATGCCAAATCTGCCAATCCTGTTTTTACAGCAACAGCAGATACATCTATAACTTATAAAGTAATTGGCTTCTCCGAAAAAAATTGTTTTTCCGATACAGGCTTTGTTTCTGTAAAAACATATCCTGTTCCGCAAATGAATTTCCAGTCAAATGAAATAACACTTAGCATTGGTTCTTCAGTACAATTAATATCAAATAGTTCTGCAGATATAAAACAGTGGCAGTGGACGCCGCCTACTGGTCTTAATAATGCAGGCGTTGCAAACCCAATCGCATCACCAAAACAAACAGTTACTTATACCTGTATTGCATCTAATGGCGGTGGTTGTGTTGCACGTGATGAAATTACTGTAAGAGTAATTTGTAAGAATACAAATGTATTTATACCAAATACCTTTTCTCCAAACGGTGATGGTATGAATGATTTATTTTATCCGAGAGGCACAGGTTTATTTAATGTAAAATCATTCAGGGTTTTTAATCGGTGGGGGCAACTTATTTTTGAACGATATAACGTTTTGCCAAACACTGCATCAGATGGATGGAACGGAACATATAACGGCAAACCACTGCAATCAGATGTTTACGTATATATGATGGAAGTTCTTTGCGAAAATGGTAATGTAATACCCGTGAAAGGCAATGTTACGCTCTTAAAGTAGTAAAAGTTTCATAGGTTTGGGGCGCCGTTTTTTGTAAGAACAATTGTAAGAACAAACAACTTGTAAGAACAAACAACGTTATCTACCCATGAAACTTTTCGACAGACTGCATTCGTTGAGAAAGGCTTTCTGCTTTTTTATTGCTATTCTTACTACTATACAAATATCTGCACAATTAAACGCAAACTTTACTGCAACAATTCAACAAGGCTGCAGCCCATTGGTAGTTCAATTCACAGATGCTTCTTCGGGTACTCCAACACAATGGTTATGGGACCTTGGCAATGGTGCTACATCAGTTAAACAAAATCCAAGTGCTGTTTATATTGATTCAGGAAAATATACGGTTACATTAACTGTAAAAAACGCTTCAGGAGAAAACACAGTAACAAAGAAAGATTTTATTGTTGTGCATGCAAATCCAACTGTTTTATTTTCTGTAAATCCAACAGAAGGTTGTGCACCATTAAATGTTTCTTTTACTGATAAAAGCGTTGCTAATTCAGGTATATTAAATAATTGGATTTGGGATTTTGGTGATGGTACAACATCAACAACGCAAAATCCAAATCATACTTATAATCTTTCAGATACATTTAATGTAACATTAAATGTAACCAACAGCTTTGGCTGTAAGCAAACACTTCAAAATAAAAATTTAATAAAAGTTGACGGAATTGTAAAAGCAGGATTTAATTATAATTATACAAGTATTTGCAGTATTCCGGCAACAGTAACTTTTGTAAATACATCTATTGCAAATAGTCCTTTGAAATACCAATGGTTTTTTGGTGATGGCACAAGCAGCACAAATATTAATCCTACACATAACTATAACACTTCGGGAAATTTTACTGTAACGCTTGTTGCGCAAAGCCAGGAAGGTTGCACAAACACATATAAGCAGATAATTACAATAGGTGGTGCAAAAGTGAATTTTAATTATACCGGTGGTTGCACTAATGAGCCCGTAATATTTACTGACGCATCATCAACCGTTCCAATAAGTGAAACATGGAATTTTGGTGATGGAATAAAGGCCACTGGTGATTCTGTAACACATACTTATAACGGTTCAGGTCCGTTCCAGGTAACATTAACTGCGGATTTTGGCGGTTGTACAGGTGTAATTAAAAAAGAAATTACAACAGGTGCAAAACCTAAAGCAGCTTTTACCCAATCTGGTGATATTAAAACCTGTACCTATCCTGTAAAAATTAATTTTAGCAATCAATCTGCGGGTGCAGAAAACTATAAATGGTTATTTGGTGATAGCGCCACTTCCGATTCAGCTAATCCTGAACACACATATGATAATGCAGGAACTTATTCAGTAACATTAATTGCATTTAATAAAAACGGATGTGCAGATACAATTGTGCGCGATAATCTCATTCAATTAGGTCCTCCAAAAATTCTTGGTATAGAAAATATACCATACCAGGGTTGCGCACCAAAAGCAATAACCTTTCGTCCAATATTAATGGCACCCGATCCTATTACATCCTATAAATGGAGCTTTGGCGATGGAGCTACTTCAACAGATTCTATACCTGTACATACTTACGCAAAAGTGGGAACATATACAGTTACACTTTCCATTGCAACAAATAAAGGTTGTAGAGACAGCCTTGCCATTATAGATGCTGTTTCATTAGGCCAAAAACCAAATGCAAATTTTAAAGCAAATCCTCTTAAATCCTGTGCAGGTGATCCTATTCAATTCAGCGATTTATCAACAGGTACAATAACAACCTGGCAGTGGTTTTTTGGTGATAGTGGTTCATCCGGTGAGCAAAATCCGTCATATCAATATCGGGATACAGGTTTTTTTCCTGTAACGCTTATTGTTTCAGAATATGGATGTAATGATACGCTGGTGCGCCCTTCTTATGTTTATCTGAAACCGCCCGTTGCAAATTTTGGATACAATGATCATTGTTTGAGGCCTTATGAATATGATTTTGTTGATAGCTCTATAGATGCAAAAACCTGGCTTTGGAATTTTGGTGATAATACAACTGATAATGCACCAAATCCACAGCATATATATACAGATACAGGAACTTTTACTGTTTCGCTTAAGGTTACTAATGGTGCATGCTCATATACAAAGCTTGATACCATAAAAGTTATTAATGAAAATCCATCGTTCGATTTTAAATCACTGCAAACAAATTTTTGTAAGTATGATTCTATAGAATTTTTTGTAACACAATACAATCCTGAAAACATTAAAGAATTTTATTGGGACTTTAATGATGGCAATACACAAGGCCCTGACAATAGTGATACAGTATATCATTATTACACATCAGCCGGAAATTATTTACCAGAATTAGCTGTAAAGGATATCCTTAATTGCATTCATGTTATAAATAGGCAAGTACCCTTAAAAATTTATGGACCTGCTGCAGCCTTTTCAAGCTTAAATGGCGGTTGTCTTTCTAACAGTATAAGCTTTAATGATGAATCTGTTTCCGATGGAACAAATGATATTAAAACATGGATATGGAATTATGGCGATAGTTCTAAAGCAGATACATTATCAGCCCCACCATTTACGCATAGTTATATTAAAACAGGCAAATATGCTGTTTCTCTAAAAGTAACAGATGCAAATGGATGTTATGATTCGGTAAACAATATTGATGCAATTGAAATAACACAACCAATTGCCGGATTTTTTGCAGATTCACTTTCGTGTTCCGGAAGCATATTACAATTTGCTGATTCCAGTTTTGGAGATCAAATAACTTATCATTGGAATTTTGGTGATAATAGTACTACATCATCTAATGCTAATCCGCAACATATTTATACCGCAGAAGGTTTATACAATGTAAAACTAACTGTTACTGATAAAAACGGATGCACTGATTCTTTGCTTAAACCTGAATACATAAAAGTTTCTGATCCCGTTTCAGCGTTTACATTAAGTGATTCTTTGTTTAACTGCCCGCCTGCAAGCGTAACCCTGCAAAACTTTGCGAAAAATTTTACTGCATTTACATGGGATTTTGGTGATGGCAATACATCCCAGGAATTAAATCCCGTTCATTATTATACTACTGCCGGCAATTATAATTTAAAACTTATTGTGCAAGGTTACGGAGCTTCATGTTTTGACACAATTACAAAAAATATATTACTGAAAGGACCAAGTGCCCAGGTAAGTTATGATCCTTTTACCGGTTGCAATCCATTAAATATTTCTTTCATTGCAAAGGCCAAGAATACAATTACATATACATGGGATTTTGGCAATGGTGAAACACAAACTTCCCAAGACTCAATTCAAAATTATACATACACATCAACAGGCAGATTTTTACCGCAGTTAATTGTAGAAGATTCAGGTGGCTGCCGCGTACCGATCGTTAATCCTGATACTATTGTAGTTTATGGGGCGAACGCAAAATTCAGAAATCAACCGGGTTTAAATATTTGCGATTCAGTTAATATCAATTTCATTGATTCAAGTACTGCGTTGTTTGATAATATTAATTCTTATAAATGGAATTTCGGCGATGCTGATACATCAGTTTTTCAAAACCCTTCACATATTTATTTTCAATCAAACATTTATCATCCAACGCTTACTATAACAACAAACAGAGGTTGTGTTTCCACTTATACTGATTCTTTAAATATTACAATTGTCAATTCACCAAAAATTAATGCATCAATGCCTGATAGCTCCTGCATTTTTTCTCCGGTAACATTAAGTGCTGATGTAATTAATTATTCACCGTCAGAAATTACATGGCTTTGGAATCTTGGTAATGGCGATACATTAAATACACAGAATACAACCTACTCTTATACATCAGCTGGTAAATTTCCTTTAAGTATTATAGTACATAATTCTGCAGGCTGCGCAGATACTGCCAAAAATTTTATTATAATAAATCCATTACCTGTTGTAGATGCAGGAGCCGATTCTATTATTTGCATGGGTAAAACAACAATGCTAAATCCGTCTGGAGCGCAATTTTATACCTGGGCATCAGATCCATCTGCTTCCTGCACAAATTGTAATAATCCTGTTGTTAATCCATTATTCACTACAAAATATTTTGTAACAGGAAAAAGTAATGCTGGTTGTATTGCAACAGATTCTGTTACTGTTGAAGTAAAACGACCATCGAAAGTTTCAATTACAGGGCCCGATAGTGTATGCGTTGGCAATACAATTGAATTAACAGCAACAGGCGAAGAAGTTTATAGCTGGCAACCTGTAAATCTTGTTACAAAAACATCAGGATCGCAAACTTCATCTACGCCTGCAACAACTACCGTTTACAGCGTTATTGGCACAGATACAAAAGCATGTTTTAGTGATACAGCATTTAAAACAGTAAAAGTATTTCCTTATCCTAAAGTACAAATAGGCGATAGTAATCTAACTATTGTAAGCGGAACAAATTACCAGATAAATGCAACTGGTTCCGACGATATAATTTCATGGCTGTGGACACCTGCTAACGGGCTTTCATGTATTAATTGTGCACAACCATTAGCTACACCAAAAACAACAACTACCTACACAGTACAAGCAAAAAATATTGCCGGTTGTATAATAGAAAAAAATATTACCATAACCGTTTTGTGTAAAAATGAAATTTTATTTGTTCCAAATACGTTTTCACCAAACGGTGATGGCATGAACGATTATTTTTATCCGAGAGGGAAAGGTTTTACGATTAAATCGTTGCGCATTTTCAGCAGGTGGGGCAACGTTGTTTTTGAACAAAATAATTTTGTTCCCAACAATCAGTCTTATGGCTGGAATGGAAAATATAAAGGTAAAGCGCTTCAACCGGATGTATATGTATTCTTAATTGAAGTTGTTTGTGATAACGGACAGATTTTTGCAAGTAAGGGCAACATAACGTTGCTTCGTTGAGTATTAAAAAAACCGATTACTCCATTAATATATAATGAACATGAATACTTTTATCCGCCAATATCCAAAAAATCCAATATGAAAAACTTCGTGCGTTTGTGCTTAACACTACTTGCATGCAGTATGCTTAAAACGTACGGCCAAGATCCTCATTTTTCACAATTTTTTGAAGCGCCACTTTTACGCAATCCCTCTCTTGCAGGGCTTTTTGCGGGTGATATACGTTTTCAGGCTGTGTACCGCAATCAATGGCAAAGTGTAACTACTCCTTATCAAACGGGTTCTTTAAATTTTGAATACAAACAACCTGTTGGTCACGGAAATGATTTTATTACAACAGGATTTCAAATATTGTATGATCGGGCAGGTGTTACAAATTTTACCACTTCAAATCTGTATCCCACAGTAAACTATCACAAGTCTTTAAGCGACGAAAAAAGCAAATATCTTTCTTTTGGCATAATGGGTGGTTATGTGCAACGGCGTATAGATCGCAGTAAAATAACCACCAACAACGAATATGATGGCAATGGTTACAACCCATCGTTAGGTGATGGTGAAACGCTTACTAAATTCAGTTATCATTACTGGGATGGAAGCATGGGACTTTCTTTTAACTCTTCTATTGCAGGAAGTGCAACGGATTATTATTTTATTGGTGCAGCTTATCATCATTTTAACAGACCTAAAAATTCTTTTTACCGCAATCCACCTGTTGAGTTAAATCCAAAGCTTGTACTTTCTGGTGGTGTGCGGTTGTCAGTAAATGAAATGTCATATATCACATTACAATCCGATTTTTCAAAACAGGGAGATTATTCAGAAACAATTGGGGGTATGACCTACTCAAGAAAAATCGGTGAAGATTATACAAATCCAATGTACACGTTGCATTTTGGAGGCTACCTGCGGTGGAAAGATGCATTTATTCCCGTTGTTCAACTGGATTATAATCCTTTTTCTGTTGCATTTAGTTATGATATAAATATTTCAGAATTAAAAGCAGCAAGCCAATATCAAGGCGGTTTTGAAGTATCATTTACTTATGCAGGATTTTTAGATAGAAACAATTCAACTAAAAATGCAGTATTATGTCCGAAATTTTAGCAAACTGGCATTGCAGTTGATTTAATGTTTAAATAATTGTAAAATTTTTATAACGCTTTTAAAACAAGGAAGGCATTTGGTCAAACACATTATTATTTATAATTTTATATTAAGAATATGAATAAAATTTTTACTCGAAACGTTTTACAGGCTTTTAAAAAAATAATCCTGATCGCGGCGTTTGCGTTTGCAATGGTTGCCACGCAGTCTTATACAACAGTTAATAATTCTGGTTTTGTACAGCCGAAAATTTTAAAATGTTATCCTAACCCGGCAATATCTTTTGTAAATTTTGAGCTGAACAATAATAACAGCATATCAAAAAACTATACTCTCGAAGTGTTTAGCTTTACAGGTAAAAAAATGTATTCTACTGCAATATCCAACGAAAAAATTACACTCACACTTTCCAATGATTTTTATCGTGGCATCTACGTTTACCAGGTAAGAGATAAATCAGGCAGGATTTTAGAAACGGGTAAATTCCAGGTAACTAAATAATATCTAAGATTTCGTCATCTCCATACACTTTTAATTTATTTTCAAGGTATTTAATTTGTTGGTGCATATTATTTACCCGTGATAATAAATTGTTGATTACATCAATCCCCTCAAGATTAATATTTAAATCATAATGCATTCGCATCAGGCTTTCTACATTACTTAATGCATCTGCATGTAAAAAATGCTGTTCATTAATATTTACAATTTCAATTAAATCATGCTCATGTAATAATTCAAGAAAATGATATTCTACATTATAATGCGTGCAGAATTCTTCGGCGCGTAATAATTCATTTTCCATAATTATAATTTAGAAAGTTGTTCAAATAATTTTCTTTGTTCATCGGTTAAATGTGTTGGCAATTTTACCTGGTAGGTAATGTACAAATCGCCAAATTCACCTTCCTTTTTATATACGGGAAATCCTTTCGCTTTTAATCTTATTTTACTCCCGTTTTGTGTTCCCGCATTTATTTTCAACTTTAATTTCCCACTTAAAGTTTCGATAGTTTTTTCACCGCCCAGCACTGCAGTGTACAAATCAATTTCTTCTGTTGCATACAAATCATTACTCACTCTTTTAAATTTTGCATCATCGGCAATTATAAATGTGATATATAAATCTCCGTTCGGTCCGCCATTAACACCAGCACCGCCATAACCTTTTAATTTAATTACCTGGCCATTTTCAACACCTGCAGGAATTGTTATTCTTACATTCTTTCCATTAACGGTTAAAGTTTGTTTGTGCGTTTGATATGCGTCGCGAAGTGATAAATGCAATTCAGCATTATAATCTTGTCCACGAAATTTTGCTTCTCTTCTGCTGCTGCCTCTCCTTCCAAACAACGATTCAAAAAAATCTGAAAAATCTCCTTCATGTTCAGCACCGCTATATGTATAATCCTGCCAGTTTTGAGATTGACCCTGCGATTGCTGTTTCCTTGCATTCTCATACGCTTCTGCATGTTGCCAGTTTTCGCCATATGCATCATACTTCTTACGCTTTTCAGGGTCGCTTAACACTTCATTCGCTTCATTTATCTGCTGAAATTTTTTGTGCGCTTCAGTATCATTTGGGTTTACATCCGGATGATATTTTCTTGCAAGCTTTCTATAAGCTTTTTTTACTTCATCTGCGGTTGCATTTTTACTTACACCTAAAGTTTGATAATAATCTACGAATGCCATTTCAATTATTTATGTTATCAATTTTTATTCCTGCTTATATTTTAAAGTTCGGATAAACGAAATAAAAAAATTATTCGTTTAATATAATACTAACGATTTCTATATGAATAGTGATGATAAAGCAATTACTGAAGAATTGCAAATAAATATTTCCAACGAAAAAAAATCTATCGATGCAAATGTATCAGATACAAAAGCATTGGTTATAAATCTTTCTTCATATTTCCCAAAAGAAAAAATAAACGAATCTGAAAACGAATCATCCTTGTTTGATGAATTACACTACGGCAATTATGAATAAATGATTTTCCTGCGAACGATTTGTTACCACTGTAAAAAATTTTACATTTGCAGCCTTTCATTGCCCGGTAGTATAATGGTAGTATCTCAGATTCTGGCTCTGATGGTCTTGGTTCGAATCCAGGCCGGGTAACTAAATCATCTCGTTCTTCTTAATTTAAAATGGGTCAAAAGAAATTAATCCGCTTCGAAGAACTGAAAACTTTCCCCAACGTTTTAGAATATCCACCCAACATAAAAAATAAATGGAAAGATTTTTTTGATAACAATAATCCTATCACGCTTGAATTAGCCTGCGGCAAAGGCGAATATGCTGTTGGTTTGGGAAGATTATATCCTGAAAGAAATTTTATTGGCATTGATATAAAGGGCAACCGCATTTGGAAAGGCGCAAAAACTGCTTTGAATGAAGGTTTAAAAAACATTGCCTTCTTACGCACACAAATTGATAAACTTGAAGATTATTTTGCTGTTAGTGAAGTAAATGAAATATGGCTCACTTTTCCCGACCCACAGTTGCGTTTTTCTAAAATAAAAAAACGCTTAACGCATCCAAAGTTTTTGCGCATATATAAAAATATTTTGCAGGCGAATGGAAAAATTCATTTAAAAACAGACAGCCCTGATTTATATCAATTCACAAAAACAGTCATTGATTTTTATGAATTGAAATTGATAAACGATATTGATGATTTATACAATCAAAATAATTTGAGCGATGAACTCAAAATAAAAACACATTATGAAAGTTTAGACATTGCGCAAAGCAATAAAGTGCATTATCTTTCATTTATAATTGATAAAGATTTACCCAAAGAAAAAGATGAACAATTAAAAGAAATGTTACGTGCAGAAACAATCTAACGAAGACGACGATTATTATTTCAACGGCGATGGATTGGTTGTATTTACTGCAGAATATCTTTTAGAAAGAGGATATTGTTGCGGCAATGGTTGTCAGAATTGCCCTTATGATTATAAAAATGTGCCGGAACCAAAAAGAACAATGTTACTTAATAAGAGAAAAGAAAAAAATAACAATGAATCTTTTTCGTGAATCGTCAAACGTGAATAATAAACAATAATCAATTTTCAATACTCAATATTCA
>JAICKT010000292.1 GCA_025927795.1 Parafilimonas sp.
ATAGCAATGGCGCTGCCTGTAATCATTAAGCCTGCAACAAATAAAATAATTATATATAGACACGAATACTCAACAAGATTTGGTGCAAGAAGATAACTGATAACACATGTAAACACTACAGTGAAGCGTAGAGTAAACTTCATCAGCAGAAAATAATCTTTAACTTTTAAAACAAGGTTGTATGATGCGGCGTTGATTTTTGTAGTCACGGTGCAAATGTCAATAAAAAAAAATGCTCCCGAAAATTCAGGAGCATAATATATTATTTAATGATCAAATTAATGTGCAGCTTCATCATGACCAATAGGTATATTCTGCGGAATAAATTCTCTTCCATCTTTACCATAATCATAAGGCCAGCGATGTACTTCCGGTATTTCTCCAGGCCAGTTACCGTGTCCTGCTTTTATTGGTGTAGTCCATTCCAATGTATTAGCACCCCAGGGATTTGGTGTAGTTAATTTTCTGCCTTTGAAAATGGAGTAAAAGAAATTAAAAAGAAATAATAATTGAACCGAAAAAACGACAATTGCTACAATGCTTATCATGCGGTTTAAATCTGCAAATTGGTTAAAGCTTGTCCAGTTAGAATAATCGTAATAACGACGCGGCATTCCAGCTAATCCTTCATAATGCATTGGCCAGAAAATTAAATAAGCGCCTGCAATAGTTATCCAGAAATGAATATATCCAAGTGTGTTATTAAGATGTCTTCCAAACATTTTCGGATACCAGTGATAAACGCCTGCAAACATTCCAAACATAGAAGCAACACCCATGACGAGATGAAAGTGTGCAATTACAAAATATGTGTCGTGTAAATGTATATCCAACGCAGAATTACCGAGCCAGATACCCGTTAAGCCACCTGAAATGAACAAGCTTACAAAACCAATAGCAAAAAGCATAGCAGGCGTAAAACGAATACTGCCCCTCCATAATGTAGTAAGCCAGTTAAATACTTTTACCGCCGATGGCACCGCAATAAGTAATGTAAGTAAAACGAATATGGAACCAAGGAATGGATTTAACCCGCTCACAAACATGTGATGCGCCCAAACAAGAAACGATAAAATAGCGATTGCAAAGAGTGATGCCACCATTGCCATATAACCGAAGATGGGTTTTCTTGCGTTAATAGATATTATCTCTGAGACAATGCCCATAGCTGGCAAAGCAATAATATATACTTCCGGATGTCCTAAAAACCAGAATAAGTGCTGGAACAAAATAGCATTACCACCCTCATTAGGTAATGCTGTATTGGTGGATGCAACAAAAATATCGGATAAGAAAAAACTTGTTCCAAAATTGCGGTCGAAGATTAAAAGAATAAGACCTGATAAAAGAACAGGGAAAGATAATACACCAAGTATTGCAGTAAAGAAAAGTGCCCAGATAGTTAAAGGCAATCTCGTCATGCTCATTCCTTTTGTGCGCATGTTTAAAATGGTAACGATATAGTTTAGACCTCCTAATAAAGACGAAACCACAAATATTGCCATTGCAATTACCCATAAATCCATACCATGCTGAGAACCGGGAGATGCATCATGTAAAGCGCTGAGTGGGGGATAGGCTGTCCATCCACCACTGAAAGGGCCTGTTGAAACAAATAGACTGGATAGCATTATTACGCTGGCTAAAAAGAAAAACCAGTAGCTAAGCATATTTAAAAAAGGAGAAGCCATATCTCTTGCACCTACCTGGAGTGGTACGAGCAGATTGGCGAAAGTTCCGCTAAGTCCGGCAGTTAATACAAAAAATACCAGTACTGTGCCATGTGTTGTTACCAAAGCATAATAAGCCTCAGATGTAAGATGTCCGTTTTCAAACCACCATTTTCCTAAAAGGTTTTGCAAAAATGTAAAAGAAGTTTCCGGATAACCAAGCTGTAATCGAAAAACTACTGAAAGTAAACCACCCAAAACGCCCCAAAACATTCCTGTCATTAGGAACTGTTTACTAATCATTTTATGATCCTGACTAAAAACATATTTTGTAATAAAGCTTTCATGATGGTGGTGATGAACATGTTCTTCATGATGCACTTCTATGGGAACACTTACGCTTGTATCTGTGTGCATTGATGCTTCGTTATTCATGATATTGTTTCTTTATAATAAAAACAATCCCGCCATTGCGGAATGTTTGCTAATTTACATTTTTGTTTTTGTGGCAGCAGTAGTATTAACCTTAGCAGTAGATTTTGTACTGTCTGCCTGCAATTGCGGTTTTTTATTTGATGGATCTTTATCCGGGAAAACCGCATAATAATTTGGCTTTTGCTGTGCCATCCATACATCAAACTCTTCCTGTGTTACTACTTCTATCACTGCACGCATGGAATAATGGCCATTACCGCATAACTGGTCACAGCTTAATTCATATTGAAAGTCAGGATTTTTTCTAATCTCCTTCATTTCTTTTGTAGTGTATTTAGGCGTAAGCCATAAAGATGTTGGTGTGCCTGGTACTGCATCCATTTTAAGGCGGAATTGCGGCAAGCCCACATCATGTATTACATCTCTTGAGTTAATTATAAAATTAACCGGCTTGCCCTTAACGAGGTATACCGCTCCCTGCAAGATTACGTCATCGAAATTTGTTTTATCGTTCCAATCCTGACCCACAGCATTATTATTAGCATCATCAATAAGTTTATAATACTTCTTTCCAAAAACATTATCTGCTCCCGGGTAGCGAAATATCCATCCGAACTGTTTACCGGTAACTTCGATTTGCATAGCATTTTTAGGCGCAGGACCGGTAAAAGCATACCAGTTACGCAGGCCTATAACAACAAGGACTGCCATGGCTATAGCAGGTATGGATGTCCAGATAACTTCCATTTTATTATTATGAGAAAAATAATAGGCCTTGCGTTTATCGCTCTGCTGATATTTATATGAAAACCAAAAAAGGAGAATTTGTGTAATAAAAAAAACAGTACCTGTGATTACTATTGTTACCCACAACATAGAATCTACCTTATCACCCTGCGTACTGGCTGAAGCATACGGTAAAAGTGTTTTGGGATATAAGAATTTATTACAATAGTACACACCTATAAGCCCGGCAATTAAAAAAGCAATCATAAAAAACCCGTTTATTTTATTCTGCTCTTTTTTGCTTTTTTCTTCGCCCTTTATTACTGATACATATTCACTGGCTTTTGCTATCTGAAATATAATCAGGTAAACCAGGATGATAACAGCTATCGTAAAAAAAATTGACATGATTCAGCTTCTATTTCAGTTAAAACATTATGTATGATGAACAATACTTTCTTTAAGAAACGGATGATATTTTGCAACCAGCGGTTTTTTTGCTAACGCCTTTTCTGTAAAATGAATCATCAATCCTATAAATAAAGATGCTATGCCAAAATCCAGCCAGCTCAACGTAGCCTGCTCCGGTCTTATACTGCCCATTATCATTTGATAAAAATCTATCCAATGTCCAAAAATAATCAGCATTGCCATAAACGTCATCCATGTATAGTTGCGCTTGGTGGCACGCTTCATTAGAATGAGTATCGGACAGCAAAAATTAATTATAATATTCATAAAGAATATGCCTTTCCATGCGCCTTGTACACGATGTTTAAAGTAAATCGTTTCTTCGGGAATATTTCCATACCACTGTAACATATATTGCGCAAACCATAAGTACGTCCAGAAAATAGAAAACGCAAACATGAAGATTCCCATGTTATGTAAATGTTCCTGGTTTGCATATTCAAGATACCCTTTGTTTTTTAAATAAATCAGCCATAATGCAATCAATGAACAGCCCGCAACAAAAGAACTTCCAAATGTGTACCAGCTATACATGGTACTATACCAATGTGCATCAATACTCATCATCCAAAGCCAGGGTACAGTGGATCCGATGGTTAGTGTAAACCAAACTATAAATAAAGAAGCTGTAACAGTATTTTTCCAAATATAATTTTTGCCGGTTTCCGCATCCATTGGTCCCTCATCTGCCTGGCTGCTAAGTCTGCGCATTCTGTAACCCAAGCCACTCCATATTCCAATAGCGAGTATACTCCATATCATAAAAAATACAGGATTAAGAAAACCGCTTTTCCCATTTATGAGTGGGTCTTTTTCAACAGCAGCTTTATCGAGCCAGTGATAAATGCTATGTGTATTATCAATTGCAATAAGGTATATAAAAATCACAAACGTAATAATGCCAAAAACAGGAACTAAAGTCGAGATAGCTTCGGGTATTCTTTTAATTACTGTATACCAGCCTCCCATAGCAAGGGTTGTAGCACAAATAAAAAACATAGCGGAATTGCAAATAAGCATCCAGTACAAACTATTATACATTAAGGTGCCAACAAAAATAGCCTGCTGGTGCGGATCTCCGCTTAATCCTTTTGTAATCAATCCAACAATGAAAGCAATAATACCAACGATAATAAATATCATTGACCATGTTCTCATTCTAGGCGATATTTCAAATTGCTCACTTAATGCTGCCATTTTATTATTCTTTTTCTTACCATTATTTTTTTGCTGATGTGCTATCTGCCGCCGCAGGCTTTACTGATGCACTGCTATCGGTTGCTGCAGGTTTCGCTGCCGCTCCCTGTTTACTTTTTATATAACTAATAACCATCCAGCGTTGCGTTCTTGTTAATTGCGATGCATACGAACCCATTAAGTTTTTACCGAAAGTTACAGAATAAAACATTTGACCTTCGGGCATAGTTTTATACTTATCATTTCCCACAAAATTTGCCGGCGCTGAAGGAAAAGGTCCTGTTCCATCTTTATATAAGGGTCCATTTCCATCTAATTTCGGACCATGACAAATGCCGCAATTAATAAGATATAATCGTTCTGCCTCTTTCATCTGTGCGGCATCTAAATTGCCAAGCGGATTGGTTATTTGCTTAGATGCCACATAATTAGTCGTATCTCCAGGTGCATCTTTGGCTAAAAAGAACGGTTCTATTTCGCCTCTTGCAATAGTGCCTGCCACGGGCATATTGTTATAAAAAATTTTTCTGCCGGCTTCGTTTGTGTCAGTTGTAAATATATTTGAATCACGTGCAGCATAAGTTTCATAAGCACGGCTGTAACCCATATCCGGAATGTAAACGCGGCCTGGGTTTCTGCGTACATCACTGCATCCTGTAATTACTAAACCTGCGATTATTAAAGATATTATTAGCTGAATTTTCATTTCGTTATAATTAAACAGCAATCTGCGTATCTTCTTTTATTAATTTTTGATCTTTATCATAAGTTCCAATCCACCAGCCTGATTCAACCTCCTGCACATTTACTTCTACTGCGCCTGCATTCTTTAAAAAATCCTGCAGATCATTAATATTGGTTTTTGAAGTAACTTCTATAACCATTACAAATAAATCGTCTGTAGAGCGCAAATGAAAATGATGTTTTTTTACAAAAGGCGCCATCTGGCAGAGATAGCAAAAAGTAATTATCATTCCAACAGAAGATATTAAAACAGTCGCTTCAAATGTAATGGGTATAAAAGCCGGAAAAGGAAAATGCGGTTTACCGCCAATGTTTAAAGGCCAGTCGCTAACGAATACCCAACTCATGCCACCTAACGCAATACTTGCGCCTATAAGACCAAAAATAAATCCCGCGGTGTGAAGGCTTGTTTCTCTCAATCCTATGGCGTGGTCTAAGCCATGTACAGCAAAAGGCGTATAAACGTCATGAATTTTATATCCTGCCAGCCGCACTTTTTTTACAGCAGGGAATAAAACATTTTCATCATCAAAACAACCAACTAC
>JAICKT010000482.1 GCA_025927795.1 Parafilimonas sp.
AAAAGATAATTGATATAAACAGATTAGTATAAGGGCAAAAGCAAAAAAACGTACCAATCCTTTCAGTTGCATATAATGAAAAATTTTAGAGAGCGGCAAAGATAGTGGTTTGCAGCAAACAGAGAGAGACAAAAAAACGTCCCATTAAAGGTTAAGATTTTAATAAGAAATTGTTTAGTGAGACACATCAAGCAGTAATACATCATAATATAACGGCGCATTAGAAGGCACCAAATTTTGAATGCCTGTGCATCCATAAGCAAGTGAAGAAGGTATAACCATTTTAATATGGCCTCCTTCCTGAATGTACGGAATAGCAATTCGCCAGCCTTCTATAAACTGGTTAAGCGGAAGCGTTACAGGCGTAATAAAATGAGTGGTATCAACTACCTGACCATTTAATAAGCTGGTAGAATATGTTACTGTTATTACGGAATCCATATTTGCTTTTGAACCTGAACCCTGATCAATAATCTGGTAATAAATTCCGTTACTGTCTGTTGTAGCATTAATTCCGTTAGCTGTACAAAAAGAAGCAATTGATGCAGATTCAGAAGATGGTGTTACAGGAACGCAACCGCCATCATGCTGTTTTTTACAAGCCGCAAAAATTAAGATTGTTACAACAAGAAATGTAAAAATTTTTCTCATTAATTATTCGCTCTCCGTTTTATGTTCTTCTGAAACTGTATTATTTTTTTCGGCTTTTATTTTTAATTCTTTATAAGCCTGCTCATTCATTTCCCAGCGAAATTTTTTATAAAAGAAACCTGTAAATGCAACAATGGCAGCAATGGCGATAAAAATTACTATCGGGCTGCTTTCAGAAAATGCAACCATATCTGCACGTACATACCAGCCCGAATCAAGCAACAATAAAATAGCAGTACCTAATGCAAGTCCAATGGGTAATCCCGGAAAAAATTGTTTTAAAATAGATTTTTCTTTAAAGCGGTTTTCTTCCCAATATTTCAAAAATGCTTCTTCTTTTTCGGTCATGATATGCACTAAAATACAGTAACATTTGTAGGGAAACGTTTATTATGATTTAATATTGCATTTGAAATCTATTGCAAATAGTAATGCGATATTTCAGTATAAACCAAATTAAAAGCTTTAATTATAAAATTTAATCGTGAACCGTTACGAACAATATATATCCGAATTTTTAGCTGAAAATAAAGAAGTCTCGCTTGAAAAAATTGGCGTTATAAAAACATTAGAACACACTGGAGAAACGCCATCAGTGCCGGTTGATTTTATATTTGATAAAAGAGCAATTACGACGCCTGAGTTGGTTGACTTTATTTCATCAAGAGCTGGTAAAAGTAAATCACTGATTGCATCTGATCTTGAATCTCATTTAAAACAGGCAAGAGAATTTATAAACATTGGCAAAACTTATGAAATAATAAATGCAGGGTTTATAAAAAAAAATAATGCGGGACAATATGAATTTATTCCTTTATCGCAAGCAGTAAAGGCGCAAAAAAATTTCAGTCATCCTGCAACAAAAAATAAGAGAGGAAAAAAAAGAGGCTCTTCAGCAGTGCAGCTTTTTACACTGATAATTGTACTTGCCATTATTGGTGGATTGAGTTGGGAAGCATACCAGTTTTTTTTAAAACCTGCACCACAAAACACAACGGAAAATGAAACGGTAAATAATTCTGATACTGCTAAAAATAATGATACGGCTATAACAAAAGACTCCGCAGCATTACATACAACTAATTCAATTACTGATACAACCCATAAAATATATAATGATAATGATACTGTTTCTGTAAAATATATTTTTGAAACAACAGATCTTTTATTACGAGCGCAATCAAGAACCGCAAAGCTGAAGAGTTATGGAAATGATGCCGGTTATGACAGTGTTACAAACGGTGCAGGCAAATTATATTCACTCTATATTATAAAAAATACAAAAATTTCTGACACACTTGCTGTAAAAGATTCACTTGCAAAATTTCTGCAAAAAGATATTCAGATTAAGATTGCTCCAGCAAATAAGTGATTTAAAATTCACCAAAGGAATAAAGTGAGCAAAGAATTTAAGTAACATTTTTTTTGTTTCTTTATAATCATTTTAGTTCAAAATATTTAACATATTTCACTTTAGCATTTTAACAAAAAAGCCGCTCCATAATCGAAGCGGCTTTATCATTTATAAAAACTAAATTAATAATCCATTCCCATTCCGCCGCCTGGCATTCCGCCGCCCTGAGGAGCAGCAGATTTAGGTTCAGGCTTATCAGCAATTACGCATTCTGTTGTTAATAACATACCTGCAATAGATGCTGCATTTTCCAAAGCTACGCGGGTAACTTTTGTAGGATCTATAATACCTGCGGAGAATAATTTTTCATAATTCTCAGTACGGGCATTAAATCCAAAATCACCTTTGCCTTCTTTTACTTTCTGTACAACGATAGAACCTTCAATACCTGCGTTAGCAACTATCTGGCGAAGCGGTTCTTCTAAAGCGCGTTTTACAATGTTGATACCCGTCATTTCATCTTCACTATCATTCTTTAATTTATCTAAAGCTTCAACGGCACGAATGAAAGCGGTACCGCCGCCTGGAACAATTCCTTCTTCAACTGCAGCACGTGTTGCGTGCAAAGCATCATCAACGCGGTCTTTCTTTTCTTTCATTTCCATTTCTGTTGCAGCACCAATATTTAATACAGCAACACCACCGCTTAATTTAGCAAGACGTTCCTGTAATTTTTCTTTATCGTAATCTGATGTTGTTGTTTCAATCTGCGCTTTAATCTGGTTGATGCGTGCCTGGATATCTTCTTTTTTACCAGAACCGCCAACAATAGTTGTATTGTCTTTATCAATTGTAACTCTGTCTGCACGACCTAAATAAGTTAAGTCAGCATTTTCTAATTTATAGCCTTGTTCTTCGCTTATTACAATACCTTTTGTAAGTGTTGCTATATCATTCAGCATTTCTTTTCTTCTATCACCAAAACCCGGAGCTTTTACAGCAGCTACTTTAATTGTACCGCGAAGTTTATTTACAATCAATGTTGCCAATGCTTCGCCTTCGAGGTCTTCAGAAATTATTAATAACGGA
>JAICKT010000016.1 GCA_025927795.1 Parafilimonas sp.
AAAAACAGTAGAAGCGATGAGTTATACATTTCCTGCATATCCATATCCTTATCCGCATGAAACTGTTTTTGATGGATTAGATCAAATGGAATATCCAATGATGGTAAATGATAATCCGCTCGATAATGAAGAAGATGAAATTGAATTAACCGACCATGAAATTTTTCATACCATGTTTCCGTTTTACATGGGGATTAACGAAACAAAATATGGATGGATGGATGAAGGCTGGGCAACAATTGGCGAATGGGCAATATCACCCATGATTGATTCAACTATAAGAGATGATTATGGAATGGACGCATACAACGGTTATGCAAATTATGATTTTGATATGCCCATCACAACTTTAAGCACGCAGGAAAGCGGAACAAATTATTATCTTAATTCTTATCCAAAACCAGCCATGGGTTATTTATATGTGATGGATTATTTAGGCGATGAATTATTTACAAGAGCGTTGCATTATTATATTGAACAATGGCACGGCAAACACCCAATGCCGCTTGATTTTTTTAATTGCATGAACACAGGCAGCGGAAAAAATTTAAACTGGTTCTGGAAGAAATGGTTTTATGATTCGGGTGCGCCCGACCTTGCAATTACAAGCATAAAACAAAACGGAAAACAAACAACTGTTACGATTTCAATGAAAGGCAGTAAACCTGTACCAATACATCTTACTGTTTTTTATAAGGATTCAACAACAGAAAAATTACATGAAACAATTGGTGTTTGGGAAAATGCAACATCAACCACCATAACATTTACTGCAAAAAGTAAAATAGATAAAATTGTTTTAGGCGACGTGCATGATGCTGATATCAACATGCACAATAATGTTTATAAAATGAAATAAGTCTGTATAAATATTCATATATAATTATGATTAAAATTTAAACCGAAACCATTTTAAAAACTATGAGTAAAAAAAGAATTCTTATTACCGGCGCTGCAGGATTTTTAGGCTCGCATTTATGTGACCGTTTTATTGGAGAAGACTTTGATGTTATTGCCATGGATAATTTAATTACCGGTGACATGCGCAACATTGAGCATCTGTTTCCTTCACCAAATTTTGAATATTATCATCACGATGTAACAAAGTTTATTCATGTGCCTGGTGCGCTTGATTACATTCTGCATTTTGCTTCACCGGCAAGCCCGATTGATTATTTGAAAATCCCGATTCAAACATTAAAAGTTGGATCGCTTGGTACACACAATTGTTTGGGTTTGGCAAAAGAAAAAAAAGCAAGAATATTAGTTGCATCAACAAGCGAAGTTTACGGCGATCCATTGGTGCATCCGCAAACAGAAGAGTATTGGGGCAATGTAAATCCTGTTGGTCCGCGTGGCGTGTATGATGAAGCAAAACGTTTTCAGGAAGCGATGACGATGGCATATCATACTTATCATGGTGTAGAAACGAGAATCGTTCGCATCTTTAATACTTATGGACCGCGCATGCGTTTAAATGATGGAAGGGCATTGCCTGCATTTATCGGTCAGGCTTTGCGTGGCGAAGATTTAACTGTATTTGGTGATGGCAGTCAAACACGTTCTTTTTGTTATGTGGATGATTTGGTTGAAGGTATTTATCGTTTGCTGATGAGTGATTATGCAATGCCTGTAAATATTGGTAATCCTAATGAAATTTCTTTAAAAGATTTTGCAGAGGAGATTTTAAAATTAACGGGCGCATCAGTAAAAATTATTTATAAGCCGTTGCCTGTTGATGATCCAAAACAAAGACAGCCTGACATAACAAAAGCAAAAAATATTCTTGGCTGGCAACCAAAAATTTCGAGACAGGAAGGCTTGAAAAAAACGTATGAATATTTTAAATCGCTTGCCAGCGAAGAATGGTTTAAACTGCCCAAAGAATTTACAAGACAGAAATGATAAATAAACCTGTTATTATAGTATCAGGCAAAAATGGTCAGCTTGGAAGAGAGCTACAAAATCTTGCAGCTTCAAATCAAAACTTTCAATTTATTTTTTTTGATAAGGATGAATTAAATATTGCTGATGAAGCTGCCTTAAAAAATATTTTTCAAAAATATTCTCCATCATTTTTTATAAACTGTGCCGCTTATACGGCTGTTGATAAAGCCGAAAATGAAAAAGATATGGCTTATAAAATAAATGCAGAAGCAGTTGGCAACATTGCAAAACAATGCAATCAATTTAAAACAAGCCTTATTCATATTTCTACTGATTATGTTTTTGATGGAAAAGCAACGCAGCCTTACAAAGAAGACAACAAAACAAATCCTGTAAACTATTATGGTTATACAAAACTGAAAGGCGAAGAGCTTGCTTTAGAAAATAATCCCCGTACAATCATCATTCGCACATCTTGGGTGTACAGCAAGTATGGAAATAATTTTGTAAAAACCATGCTGCGTTTAATGCATGAGCGAAAAGAAATAAATGTGGTAAATGATCAGCTTGGCTCGCCAACATATGCAAAAGATCTGGCGGAAGCGATTGTTGAAATAACCAATGGTCAAAGGTCAATGGTCAATAATAAAGACGTTCCTCACAGCTCGCAGCCTACGGCTCATGGCTTTAATAACATCTATCATTTCAGCAACGATGGAATTATTTCATGGTATGATTTTGCTGTTGCAATTAAAGAAATAAAACAGCTTGATTGCATAGTAAATCCAATTCCAACAACATCTTATCCAACACCTGCAAAGCGTCCCGCTTATTCTGGCTTAGATAAAACAAAAATCATAAACACATTTAACATCGAGCTGAAAAACTGGAAAGAAAGTTTAATAAACTGTCTTGCACAACTGTAATTCTTATTTATTTTTAATTCTTAATTTTTACTTTTAATTACATCTCTATGGCACACTGGCTTGTAAAATCAGAACCTGATGCTTATAGCTGGCAACAGCTTGTAAAAGATAAAGAAACATCGTGGGATGGTGTAAGAAACTTTGCTGCACGCCTTCATCTTAAAAACATGAAAAAAGGTGATGAAGTTTTTTACTATCATAGTAATGAAGGAACAGACATTGTAGGCATTGCAAAAGTGTCAAAAGAGTTTTATCAGGATCCAACAACGGATGATGACAAATGGGTTTCTGTTATGCTGAAACCTGTGAAAGCTTTAAAAAAACCTGTTTCACTTGCCGAAATAAAGGCCAATAAAAAATTACAAAACATGGCGCTGGTGCGGATTGGAAGATTATCCGTTCAACCTGTAACAGATGAAGAGTGGAGCGAAATTTTAAAGATGAGTGAAATGAAATAGTTGCAGATTGTTAGTTGCTTACTTACAACAACAAACTTTATTGCTCTTAACTTTCTCAAAACATTCTTTGCCTTCTTTAAATGCGAAATAAGAAAGTGCTAAAGTGCCAATACTATCAATGTAAGGCAACCGCAGTAACGCATAAATGCCGCTGCTTACAAGCAATATAATTGACATATAAATGCAAACCCTTGTACATTCTGCGTCTGCAAGTATAGCTTCAGAATTTAAAGCATTACCAATTTTCTTTTTACCATACATTAAAGCCCACATTACAAGTATAGAAATAATTGAAACAATGACACCTGCAATAGTTGTTGTTGGATTATGTTTCGTATAAATATTATATACACTTGTTACAATTAATCCTGCCGTCAACAGATAAAACGAAATACCTGTTATTCTTAATGCGGTTCTTTCAAAATCATCTCTTTTGCTGTGTGCATTTCTTTGTATGCGCAATACCATGTGCGCAATTCCAAAACCTGATAAAACTTCAATAAAACTATCAGACCCAAAACCAAATAATGCTAAGCTGCCATCTTCAAAACCTAAAACCGTTGACACAACCCCTTCAATAATATTGTAAACAATAGTAAATATTGCAAGTCCTAAAGCCCATTTAAATAAATTGATTTTTGTTTGATGTAGTGTATTTACTAATTGCATGGTTGCAAATTTACCTGCTTATTCTGTGAATTAAATATTTACATAATTGTACAAAACTTTACCATAATTATATAACAATTAAAATAAAACGGGTTCTAATTTTACATCAACAAAAAAATAAAAAATGAATACAATAGAAGTTAATGGTCCTAATTGTGGCAACCCAAATTGTACATGCGAAAATTGTACTTGTGAAAACTGTACTTGCGGACAACAGTAGTAAGGCAATTGCTTATTTTTGTAAGGCATGAAAAAAGCAGCGGTAATATTTTTGATTTTCATCTACGCTTTCTCTGTAGCCGGTGTTGCAGTGAAAGCTGATTATTGCTGCAATCATTTGAAATCGGTAAAGCTTGTACTGGCTGATGGTACAAAAGATAAAGAAGGTTGCTGCAAGGTAAAATACCAATCTTTAAAAATAAAAGATGTTCATGCGGCTGCTGATATTGTAGTAACGCCGGCATTACACTACACTTACGTTCAAAATCTCTATTACCTTTTTCAAACACACATTACAGGTGTAAAAACTATACACGCAAAATATATTCACGACCCGCCTTTACTTTCAGATACTCCAACTTATATTTCTAACTGCGTTTTCAGAATTTGATTTTGTGTTTTAAAGAAGTTGCCCTCATTGCAATGATACGTGTTTGCGAGGAGGAACGACGAAGCAATCTGTGCGTTATTATTTAAGTGAAGATTGCTTCACTGCGTTCGCAATGACGACTTCAAAAACAACCCTGTTTTCTATTTTTAAAACATAAAATCATTAAACGTGAAATCATTTATTATTGGCTGCGTTGCAATGTTTATTGCAGTTTCATCTTTCTCACAAGATAATAGTGTTGCCGACACTTCTGTTACAGCTTATCTTAAATACAACTGCCCGATGCATACGCAGTATGTAAGCAATGTTCCGGCAAGATGCCCTGTGTGTGGAGATAACATGAATGAGCTATCTCAGAAAGAAATTATGAAGATGGAAGTAGTGAAACTTTATACTTGCCCAATGGACAATGTAATCTGTACAAAGCCTGGTAAATGTCCAAAATGCGGAATGGAGATGGCTGAATTAAATCCAAAAGATAAATCAAAGGCAGATTAAAGTGAGTTGGTATTAATCATTTGCTTTATGAAAACTCCAAAATTAATAATCAATCTTAGAATGTCATGTCGAAGAATGAGACGTCTCCTGAAGATTATCGAGTTTAAATAAATAAGAGATTTCTCCTATCATCGAAATGACGTTTTGAGTGGTTACCACTTAGTCAATCTTATTAACATGAAATTGATGAGATATATTTTGATTGCATATTTTATTCTTACTGCGGTGTCATTATTCGCTCAAAACGATACCACAGTAACGTTTAAAGTATTTGGGGTTTGTGCTGCATATTGTAAACCACGGATTGAAACTGCGGCAAAAGGCAGAGGTGTAAATGCAGCTGTGTGGAATGCAGATACTAAAATGCTTATGCTTTCTTTCGATCCTTCTAAAACAACGTTAGAAAAAATACAAAACCGCATTGTAGACGCAGGTCATGATTTGGAAAATAAAAAAGCAGATAATGCGGTGTATAAAGCTTTGCCTGCATGTTGTTATTACAGGCAAATGCAAAGCATGAATGATATAAAGAATGCAGCAGATACATCTTCCACACAAAACAATTCAACAATTAAAGGTGTTGTGTTGGAAGAAGATAAAAAGGGTTCATTTAAACCGCTTTCAAATGCAACTATAGCATGGCTTGGAACTAATAAAGGAACAATTACTGATAGCAATGGTGTGTTTACTATTCAACATTACGGAGAAAGATTAATTGTAAGTTATACAGGTTATAAAACGGATACAATTACTGTTTTGCCTTCAGAAGATTTAAGAATTGTTTTGGCAAATGGCAACGTACTGAAAGAAGTTAAAGTATTAACAACCGGCGCTTCAACTTATATCAGTTCGGGAGATGTTGTAAACACATCAGTTATTACACAAAGAGAATTATTTAAAGCAGCATGTTGTAACCTAAGTGAAAGCTTCGAAACAAATCCATCTGTTGATGTTTCTTATAATGATGCTGTTACGGGTTCAAAGCAAATTCAGTTATTAGGTCTTGCAGGTATTTACACACAACTTACTGTTGAAAATTTACCAGGACCAAGAGGTCTTGCTACTTCGTTGGGTTTAAATTCAATTCCCGGAACATGGATTGAGAGCATGCAATTAAGTAAAGGCACAGGTTCTGTTGCCAACGGTTTTGAAAGTATTGCAGGGCAGATAAATGTTGAATTAAAAAAACCTGCAAACAGTGAAAGATTGTATGCAAACGTTTATGAAAATGATTTTGGCAAAACGGAGATTAATTTAAATGTATCGCAACAGGTTTCAAAAAAATGGTCAACTGCATTATTGCTGCATGATGATTTTTTGAACAATAAAAATTTAGATTTTAATCATGATGGTTTTCGTGATTTGCCAACAGGCAATTTATTTACTGCAGCGAACAGATGGAGTTTTGATAATGCTAAAGGTTTGATGTCGCAATTCGGAATAAAAATTTTAAAGGATGAAAGAACAGGCGGGCAAATAAATTACAATGCCAGCACAGATAAATTTACAACAAACAATTACGGGCTTGCAATTAACACGAAACGCATAGAAGCTTTTGGTAAACTCGGTTATGTTTTTCCGCAAAAAAAATATAAAAGCATTGGCCTGCAGGTTTCAGCTTTCAACCATCAACAAAATTCTTATTTTGGTTTTACAACTTATAATGCGCATCAGCAAAATTTTTATTCCAATCTTATTTATCAATCCATCATAAATACAACCATTCACAAATTCAGAACAGGTTTAAGTTTTGTGTATGATAAATACGATGAATTGTTTGACAGCAATAATTATAAACGCACGGAAATTGTGCCCGGCGCTTTCTTTGAATACACTTATACACCTTCTGCAAAATTTAATTTGGTTGCAGGCATTCGTGAAGACCACAATAATTTATATGGATGGTTTACCACACCACGTTTGAATATAAGATATGAACCTGTAAAAGGAACTGCTGTAAGAGTAAGCATCGGCAGAGGGCAACGCACAGCAAATATTTTTGCTGAAAACAATAGTGTGTTTGTTAGTTCAAGAATTGTAAATATTATTTCATCATCACAAAATGGTGCGTATGGTTTGCATCCTGAAGTTGCGTGGAATAAAGGAATAAGCATTGACCGGAAATTCAGATTGTTTAATCGTACTGCATCAGCAGATATAGATTTTTACAGGAATGATTTTATAAACCAGGTTATAGTTGATTTGGAAAATACAAGACAAATAAAATTTTATAATCTGCAAGGCAAATCGTATTCAAACAGTTTTCAAACTGAATTATCTTTTATACCGCTATCGAAATTAAATGTGCGTTTAGCATATCGTTTGTTCGATGTAAAAACAACTTACGATAGTGTGCTTTTGCAAAAACCATTCACTGCAAAAAATCGCGGCTTTGCTAATCTTGATTATGAATTGAGCGGATGGAAATTTGATTACACAATAAGTTATACGGCAAGAAAAAGATTACCGCCAACGGAAATAAATCCTGTGCAATACCAACGTCCGGCATATTCACCTGCTTATGTATTAATAAATGCGCAGGTAACAAAAACATTTGGAAAAAACAATCTGTTTGATGTATATGTTGGTGCAGAGAATCTAACTAATTTTTATCAGCATAATGCAATTATAGCTGCAGATGAACCTTTCAGTGAATATTTTGATGCATCATTAATTTGGGGACCAATAACCGGAAGAATGTTTTATGCAGGATTGAGGTTTAAAATAAAGTAAGTAACTGCGTTTTAAAAATTCATTTTACTTTCTTTTAACTTGATTGATTGGTTACAAAAATTCTGAAGCAGTAATTAATTGTTGCAGGCCTGCAAATTTTTCCAAACTAAATTTATCAGTAAAAATTTTATTACTGCTTTAGCGAATAATAAACTATTGCATAATTCATTCAGTAATTAAAAGCTAAATGATTTTCAAAGCCTGCATTTATGTAAATAGTTTTTTCCAGCATCTTATTAATAACAATTAATCAACTTATATGAAATACTTTCAGCTTTTCATGGCTGTATTTGCCATGAGTATAATTTTTATTGCCTGCAATACTCAACATCCGCAACAAATGCGGGTACAAAATGATGAACTTGAAACGACAACAGCCGATACAACTGCATTAGGAGCATTTAATACGCCACAAACGTCAACCGAAAAAAACGAACAAAACAAAGCAGAAGATAAAAAGCAAATCAATCAAACAACGACAAACAATATTCCACCTTATAATCCTGATTGGAATAAAAAAATTATTAAGACTGCAGACATTCAATTGCAATTAGATGATTATAAAAAATTTAATACCAACATTCGTTCATCATTAAAAAATTTTGGCGCTTATATAGCTGATGAAAAACAAACAGAAAACGATTATCGAATTGAAAATTTGCTTACCATTAAAGTACCCGTTGACCAGTTTGATAATCTTGTAAATTCTTTTGCAGGCAATGGTATTAAAATAACTGAAAAAAATATTTCAAGCGAAGATGTAACCGGTGAGGTTGTAGATACCAAAGCACGCATGCAGGCAAAAATGGCTGTACGTGATAAATACCTTCAATTATTAAAACAAGCCAAAAACATGAACGAAATATTACAGGTTCAAAATGAAATTAACAACATACAGGAAGACATTGAAGCTGCAAACGGAAGAGTAAACTATCTGCAACACGCATCTGCTTACAGCACTGTTAATCTCAATTATTTTCAATACATAAACGGAGGTTCTGCAGACGATGAGAAGCCTGATTTCTTTACGAAACTTTCAAGAGCATTTTCAACAGGTACATCTGTAATAACCAATTTAATTTTATTCTGCATCAGTATTTGGCCAATTATTTTAATTATAATTTCTACAGTAGTTTATCTAAAAAGGTCAAGGTTAAAAAAACCGGCGAAAGTGTAAGCAAAAAGTTTGAAGAAGCTATAAAAATAAATCTGAGGGCTAAACATTAATCTGTATGAATAGAGTTCACTTTTTTAAAATTGCCTGTATTAAAAACAAGTGAAGTTAAAATATAATTTTTCCCGCTGCCGTTATCAATTGTTCTATAATCAAACTGTCTCGTAAAACCTGTTTGCAATGTAAGCAGCTTGTTGAATTGATAGCCGAGTCCTGCATAAAACCTGTTGCGTAAAAAATATGGAGATTTATTGCTGAAAAATACTTCATCAGAAAAGGAACTGAAAAAAGTATTTTCAGTTACTGCAGTATGATTTAATGCAACTGTAGCAGCAAGCCGATAACGGAAGCGGTTATAAAAATCGCGGTTAATCCATCGTTGTTCAATACGGTAACGATGCTCAATTTTTATGCGACTGATGTTGTTCACTAATATAAACTGTTCCCAAATTCTATTCTCATTTGCAGTAAGCGGCTTCTTAAAATTGCCGGGGGAAGAATATGTTTTATAATTCCCAAATCCAATAAAAACAGATTGCTTATTTTGAAAATTATAGCTAATACCTGCTTTAAGTTCTCGTGCAAAAAAATCGCTTGTTATTTGCTGGCTTCGGGTTACAGCTTCACCATACAAAGCAAGTTTATTTTGAAGATGATAATTGAGCGTAATAATATACCAGCCTCCCAATACATTATCCTGGGCATGTATTAATGTGCAAACAAAGAACAGGCTTGCGAAAGAAACAGCTTTATAAAATGTTGCTGTTTCAGATAGTTTTATGTTGCAGATAGTAACAATAATTTATTAAGATTGAATGCCTGAAAATCTTCAGTCAGTATTTTATATCACAAATCCATCAGGTAAAATTGCACCCTTCTTTACCACCACAATTCCATCTTTCACAGTATATAATTCATGATCATAATTTTCAAGATGTTTGCCGCCATTTATGCGCACATCATTTCCTATTCTAACATTCTTATCAATAATTGCATTCTTAATGTAACAACGTTCACCAACGCCCATGCCAGGCATTCCCTTGTTATTAAATTCCTCAATCTGTTCAAGCGTTTCATATATATCGCCACCCATTATATAACTGCTTACAATAGTAGTTCCATGACCAACACGTGAGCGAATGCCTAATACACTATTTTCAATACGACTCGCTAAAATTATACAGCCTTCTGCAATCATAGTTTGTTCTAAAGTAGTTCCGCTGATTTTTGCCGGTGGCAACATACGTGCCCGGGAAAAAACGGGATGCGCGCTATCAAACAAATTAAAATCGGGAACATCTTCCGTTAAAGCAAGATTGGCTTCAAAGAATGAATAAATATTTCCGATATCCGTCCAGTAACCATCATACTGGTAACTGATTACTTTATGGTTATGTATGGATGAAGGAATAATTTCTTTACCAAAATCGGTCGCATCAGGAAATTTCTCCATCAACAGGTCTTGCATAATTTTCCTGTTGAAAATATATATGCCCATTGATGCAAGATAATTGCGTCCCTGCTGTTGCATTTGTGGTCCTGTATCACTTGTCCATTCATTCAAAACATCTTTTTTTGGTTTCTCAACAAATGATGTAATAAAATGATCATCATCCGTTTTTAAAATTCCAAATTCAGGTGCCTCGCGATCGCCCACCGGAATAGTAGCAATGGAAATGTCTGCACCTTTATTAATATGGTTTTTCAGCATCACACCAAAATCCATTTGATACAATTGGTCGCCGCTTAAAATAAGTATGTAATCAAAATCATTATTTTTTATATGACGTAGAGATTGACGGACTGCATCTGCCGTGCCTTGATACCACCCTGGGTTATCAGGTGTTTGCTCTGCAGCAAGTATGTCAACAAAACCTGCACTGAATGCACTAAAATGATAGGTGTTTTTTATATGCTTATTCAGCGACGCAGAATTAAACTGCGTTAATACAAACATTCTGTGAATATTTGAATTGATACAATTACTGATAGGAATATCAACCAAACGATACTTGCCTGCAATAGGTACTGCAGGTTTTGAACGTGCTGCTGTTAACGGATATAATCTTGTTCCTGCGCCACCGCCAAGTATTACTGCTATTACTGAATTTAAAGTTCCTTCCATATAAAATGTTTTAATTAAATTTTCAGGCTTTGATAAATATTTAAATATTGCTGTACCGAATTTTCCCAACTGTTATCAATCTGCATCATGTGCCGGCGCATTTTAGTTAATGATTCCGGATCGTTATAAAATAAACCAACCGCCCTTCCCGTTGCATGCACAACATCACCAATGCTCGCATGATTAAACCGAATGCCCCAGCCTTGCCATTCACCCATATCTGTTACTGTATCTTTTAAACCGCCGGTGCTTCTAACCATTGGCACCGTACCATATTGCATAGCATACATTTGATTTAAACCACAAGGTTCAACCCGGCTTGGCATCAGCAAAAAATCTGCACCAGCATACATTAAATGACTCAACGCTTCATTATAACCAATCATAACATTATAATTTCCCGGAAAGGTATGTGTAAGCTGTTGCAATTGCCATTCCACATGTGGTTCACCGCTGCCTAAAACCAAAAAATTCACATTACCCTGCATAGTGTACATAGCAGATACAATTGCATCGGGCAAAAGATCTGCAGCCTTCTCTCCTACCAATCTTCCGATAAAAATTATTAATGGTTTTTGTGGATTTAAGTTGAACTCTTTACACAAAATCTCTTTGTTCATTTGTTTTCCTTCATCCACATTTTCTACATCATAATTATCTTGTATAAATTTATCAGTTGCAGGATTCCACACATCACTATCAATACCATTTAATATGCCAACGCATTTTCCTCTTTCATATTCAAACAATGCTTCTAACCCATTTGAATTATACCTTAATTCTTCAAGATAACTCCAGCTTACTGTTGTTACTTTCCATGCATTTTTTACGGCTGATGCCAATGGATTTATTGTTTTGTTCCATTCAAGTAAACCACCTTTCCATGTATCCCAGCGTGGAATTAAATTACTTTGATCCCAACCCATCCATCCCTGGTATTGTGCGTTATGAATTGTTAACACAGTTGGAATATCTGCAAGCCTGTTATAATCGTAACAATATCTTATCATAAACGGAATTAATCCTACATGATAATCGTGACAATGTAAAACATCCGGCTTATGCTGCCAGTGATTAAGCCAATTTACAAATGCAATTTGAAATGCAACGAAACGCTGCGTGTCATCAGCATAACCATAAATATTTTCACGATCAAGCAAACCATTTATATCAATAAGAAAAAGATCAAAGCCAAGTGTATTGTTTCTTTCTTTTATTACTGTAAAATCAAACCACCAATCGGCAAGATTTGTGCGGCCTTTAAAGTCAACGTCCCATTCGTGTTGGTACAAAAATTTTGTTCTGTACATAGGCATTACCACTTTTGCATAATGCCCCATTTTGTTTTGATATTTTGGTAATGCACCCACCACATCTCCTAAACCACCTGCTTTTGCTACCGGATAACATTCTGCGCTAAGATGAATTATTTCCATGCAATTAATCTGGGATAAAAAATTAAGGAACTCAGTTATTAATATTATGCAACACTTTTATTAAGCAATTTAAAGTCAAATTCGTGTAATAAATAATTTTTTAATTATTAAAGCTTCACGCTTTAAATGTATATCTGCAAATTAAAAAATCCTGTGCCAATATTTTATGTACAACTGATTTCAATTATAATTATTCATCAATCATAAATAATCTAAACAATAAAATATATTATCAAACTAAAACAATAATAAATATGCTGATGAAAACTATTTAAATATAAAATGTGATTACTTTTAAACCTCATTAATCAATCAACTAAAATCAACGATCAGCACCAATGGATACGAATATTTTAATGGATGATGCTCCCGAATCAAGTTTTCGGATTGCACAACCAATCAAAACAAATACAGGCGCTCTTTCTACTTTAGTAGTTGTATTTTTTTTCTGGGGTTTTATTGCTGCAAGCAACAGCATATTTATTCCTTTTTGTAAACACTATTTTCATTTAGATCAATTTCAATCGCAATTAATTGATTTTGCTTATTACCTCGCGTATTATGTAGGCTCGCTGGTTTTATATATAATCGGTGTAAGTCGTGGTAAAGATTTAGTTGGACATTGGGGCTATAAAAAAGGAATTATTTATGGATTGCTGTTATCTGTTGTTGGTGCGGTATTGATGATAGTAGCTGTAAACTACAGCGGATTTGCGGCGATACTTTCTGCATTGTTTGTTGTAGCACTGGGTTTTTCATTACAGCAAACAGCAGCACAACCATTTGCTATTGAATTGGGTGATCCTGCAACCGGAACACATCGTGTAAATCTTGGTGGTGGTGTAAATTCATTTGGTACAACCATAGGACCTATCATTGTTGCGATTGCTTTATTTGGTTCAACCACTGTTACAGATGCTCAAATTGCATCATTACATCTTGATAAGGTAACCCTACTTTACAGTTGTGTTGGCGGATTGTTTTTATTAGCCGCACTGCTTTTTATCTTCTCAAAAAAATTACCCGCAGGAAAGTCAGAAGCAGTAATAGAAAGGTCGAATAAAGCAACAGGTGTTTTAATTGTTATGACAATTTTATTAATTGGTTTTTTTATTCCTGTTTTTTACAGCTATAAAAATGAACCACTCGGCGATGCTGCTGCAATGCATTCATTAGAAATGTATCGCTTAAAATGGTTGCTTGCTTCTTTTGTAATAATTGTTGTTTGTCTTGTGTATGCTAACATGCGTGCATCAAAAAAAGCAGAAGGCTGGGGCGCAATGAAGTATCCGCAACTTGTTTTGGGAATGCTTGGCATTTTTATGTATGTAGGTGTTGAAGTAACTATTGCCAGCAATATGGGTCAGCTTTTAGCACAACCAGAATATGGCAGCATGCCTGCTGCAACTATTGCTCCTTTTATTTCTATGTATTGGGGCAGTTTAATGATTGGAAGATGGGCAGGCTCAATACCTGTTTTTAATCCATCCAAATCAATGAAAAATTTTTTACTGGTGCTGGTGCCGCTAATCGGGTTTGGTGTTGTTTTAGGCGTGAATGCGATTGCCAAAAATAATATGTCTCCTCTTTACTGGTATATAATATGTGTATTTGTACAAATAGCAGGATTTTTTCTTTCAGAAGAAAAGCCTGCAAAAATGCTTTTACTTTTTGCCGTGTTTGGAATTATTGCCATGTTGATTGGTTTGTTTACAACAGGTATGGTTTCAATATATGCATTTTTAAGCGGCGGTTTATTCTGTTCCATCATGTGGCCTGCAATTTTTGCTTTAGCTATTGCGGGTCTTGGAAAATATACAACACAAGGTTCTGCATTTTTAATTATGATGATTTTAGGTGGCTCGATTATTCCGCCAATACAGGGTAAACTTGCAGACATTATTGGCATTCATCAATCATATATTGTGGCCGTAATTTGCTTTGCATACGTTGCTTTTTTTGCATGGGCAGTGAGAGGAATTTTAAAGAAGCAAGGTTTGGATTTTGATGCGCAGATTGCAGGAGGACATTAAGAGTTTACAGTTTTCGGTTTGGAGTTTACGGTTGAAAGCGTAATTAAATTGATTTATTCTATATTGAAATTCGAAACAGTAAACTGAAAACTATATCAACAAATCAGAAATCAATAAATCAGAAATAGAAATGGCTTCATCAAAATCTGCATTAGACCCTTTAGCAATTGGAATAGATATCGGCGGCACAGGAACAAAGTTTGGAATTGTTGACCACGTAGGAAATGTTTTGTTTTCAGGTTCCATATCAACAAAAAAACATCCGCAGGTTGAAACGTTTATAGATGACTTATATAACAACGTAAAAATATTAATTGATAAAGCCGGAGGAACAGGAAGAATGAAAGGCATTGGCGTTGGAGCACCCAATGGAAATTTTTATACCGGCACTGTTGAGTATGCACCAAATCTTCCATGGAAAGGTGTAATACCATTAGCAAAATTGTTAGAAGATAAATTTAAACTGAATGTAACCCTAACCAATGATGCAAATGCTGCTGCAGAAGGCGAAATGATTTATGGTGCAGCACAAGGCATGAAAGATTTTATTATGATAACGCTTGGCACTGGTGTAGGAAGCGGCATTGTAGCAAACGGAAAATTAATTTATGGTCATGATGGTTTTGCCGGCGAGCTTGGACATACAATTGTAATTCCAGACGGAAGAATGCATGAAGGTACAGGGAAAAAAGGGTCACTTGAAAGTTACGCTTCTGCAACAGGTGTACGATTAACAACATTAGAAATGTTGAAAAATACAAATACACCAAGCACATTAAGAAAAATTCCTGCAGAGCAAATTGATTCTAAAAAAGTATATGAAGCTGCTATTGCAGGTGATGAGCTTGCAAAAAATGTATATGAATTTACAGGCAAAATTTTAGGACTTGCATTGGCAAATGCAGTAATGTTTTCAAGCCCGGAAGCCATTATACTTTTTGGCGGATTAACCAAAGCCGGTGAATTAATTCTTAAGCCAACACGTGAACACATGGAAGCCAACCTGATAAAAGTTTTTCAAAACAAAGTAAAAATTTTAGTAAGCCATTTAAAAGAATCCGACGCTGCTATTCTTGGTGCAAGTGCATTGGCGTGGGAGATTGCATAGTGAATTTTATTATTGAAGTCTGAGACTTCACACATAATACTGCGAAGTCCGGAGACTTCGCAGAGCTTTTTAAAATTTTATCTGAATTCTACTAAGGTTTTAGTTATATAAAATTCGCTGACAAAAAATTTTATCAACAGGAAATTTCCTGATGGAAAATAATTTTTTTATACCAATAACACTGCCGGTAAAAACGATGGTGCATTCTTTTTGGCAAACAGAAAGAGCTACTAATTTCAAAACCGAAACAATTATTCCGCAAGGCGTTGTCGAAATCATTTTCAATTTTACGGACAATGAAAAAATAGAAGCGCAACTGGGCAGCAAGAATTACAAACTTGCAAAATGTTTTATTAATGGTTTTAATACATTGCCTGTTAACCTTCATCTGCCACAAAAGCAAAATTTTTTTGGTGTGCGTTTTCATCCGGTTGCCATTAAAAATATTTTTGGAATTCCACCGGGCGAGTTTGCAAATCTTACTGTTGACCTTACTCTGATTGATGCTTCTATCAATTCTCTCTGGTATCAGTTGTATGAACAAAAAACATTTGTACAACGAGTTGCAAGATTATCTGCGTGGCTGCAAAAATTTTATGTTCAGCAAACAGAAAGAGATGAACTGCTCAATCAATTTTTAAGCACTACAAATTATCGTGTTCCTTCTGTAGCACAATTGTCAAAAACGTTGTGTTATTCTGGCAGGCATCTTATAAGAAAACTTTATTCTCTTACAGGAATGAATACAGAAGAATTATTGCTGTATAAAAAGTTTTTGCTTTCTGTTCATCTGATTCACTATTCAGATATGTCTCTGACACAAATTGCTTACAGCAGCCAGTTTGCTGATCAATCACATTTTATAAAAACGTTTAAGCAGTTTGCACAAATTACTCCGGGCGAGTATCGTAACTTTAAAACACAATTAGAAGGACATCTTTTAAAGATGTCTGTTAAATACAATTTTAAAAATTGAAGTAAAAAGATTTTTGATTAAAAAATCAAAATGAAAAATGTAATTCTTTTTGCTTCTATTGTAGTAGCCGGCGGAATTTTGTTCACAAACATTTACAATTCTATAGTTGATGTAAAATGCTGGGGTTTCAATGTTCCGCAATCGCTTGAAATAACAAGACAATATTTTAAAGCAGCCAATCCCGCCAATTTTTTCAGGTTGTTCTCTCCTATTAATCAGGTGCTCGCATTAATAGTTGTAATTCTTTTTTGGAAAACATCACCGCAGGCTAAATGGCTTTTAATAAGCGCTTTTGTTTTATACGTTTTGGGTGATGTATTTACGTTTGCTTATTTCTACCCGAGAAATGCAATTTTATTTGAAGGTTCATTAAACAATGTTGATGTGTTGAAAAAAGCATTGACAGAATGGAATACGATGAACTGGTTTCGCAGTTTAATTCTGGTAGCAGGTTTAGTATGCACATTTTTTGCGGTGTGCAAAATTTATAATTTTAAATAAATGTTTTAATAGCAGGCAAGCTGTTAGGTTGCTCTTATTATACATTATACCAATTCCACTCGCCTGCAGTATTACAAAGGCAGTTGAAGCATGTCTTTTCCAACAATTATATTGCCGCTAAAATTTGTACGCACGGCTTTCGTCCACATTTCATCTGTAATTGATTCATCGTCTGCAGGAACAAAATGATTTAATACAAGTGTTTTGGGTTTTGCCTGTGCAGCAATTTTTCCTACATCTTCTGCTAATGTATGATGTGATAAAATACTCGCTTTTAGTTTTGGTGCATTATCACGACGTATTACAAGTGCATCTATTGCCGGACCATAAGCCACTTCATGAATAAGATAGTCAGCATCCAAAGCAAATGCAGCAAGTGCAGGACAATAAGTTGTATCGCCAGAAAAAACAACTGTTTTATTGCCAAGTTTAAATTTAAAAGCATAGCTTTCTGTAACCGGCGGATGAATATTTTTTAAAGCACTTACTTCTGCATCATTATTTAATAAAATAATACCTTCTGTATATTCATGTGTGATTACAAGTTTACGAATATCTGGTCTTCCTTCATCAGTAATACGTGTTTCAATATCGAAATGATTTGATTGCCAGTAAGCCTGGAGAAGAGCAATTAAACCCACAGGCGCAAACACATGGATGCTTGCTGATAATCCACCAACCCAACTATTGTAAAGAAGATTTCCCAGTTCAAGATTATGGTCTGAATGATGATGGGTAATAAAAATATATTTCAAATCTTTTAAGGCAACGCCTGCTTCCACCAGTTTAAAACTAACACCATAACCTGTATCAATAACAAAAGGAATATTGTTATAAACAATAACATTTGCTGAAGGACCTGCTTTGTAAGAATGAACAACGGGGCCACCTTTTGTGCCTAAAAGAACCAGTTTGTTTTCTTGTTTATTACTGAAAGACAAAAGCTTAAATTTTGATGGCAAGCCGACTGTAACAGCACCAAGCGCAATTCCGCTTTTAATAATAAAATCTTTACGGCTATGCGGCATACATTGTTTTAAACTTTTACTTCAGAAGTTTCAACTTTATTTATTCTTAAAACATCAGTTTGCTCTTGCTTCAATTTTTTCTTTACAGCTTTTGCTGTTTTATGCTCGCCGGTGTGGCTCCAGCCCGGCGGCATAATGATGTACAAAAATTTATTTTTTATTCCCGGCGCATAGTAAACATCTTTTGCTAAATAATAAATCTCACCAAAATAAACATCCCAAAAATTACGTGGATTTATTTTTCTTGTTATGCCGTATTCAACCGGTAATTCTTTTTTTTCAGGCTGAAAAGTACCGAACACTTTATCCCAAATATTTAGCAGGTTGCAAAAGTTTGTATCCATGTACTCAATATTTCTTGCATGATGCACACGATGATGCGATGGCGTTAAAACAATTTTATTTAAAAAGCCAAGCCTTCCATCTTTAATAACATTTTCTCCTACATGAATAAATGCGCCCCATGTTCCATCAATAAACATAATAAAAAATAACAGCGGCGCATTTACACCAAGCAGTATGCAAATAGATGTGCGAATAAAATCTGCATAAGGTGCCTCAAGAAAAAAATGTGCATACGAAACAGAAAGGTTCATACTTTCAGGCGCATGATGTGTTGAATGTAAACACCAAAGCAATCTTACTTTATGTGCAAGAAAATGATAAACGAAATGCGAGAATTCCCAAATAATATACCCATAAATTAACCAGTACCATGTAAATGTTGTTTTAAAAATAGAATGTTTTTCAAACAAACCAATACACAATGCAACCATTGCAATAGCAATGAATCTTGAAATAAATCTATTCGCAACAAAAATGAAAAAAGGAATACGGTAATCATCAATCTTAAATCTTTTGTAAACTGCGGCGCGGATAATTTCAATAACCAGTAAAAAGGGCATAAATGGTGCAATTACAGAAAGTATTCCATCAAACGTAAGCAGACTACTGTAATCGCCGCTTTTTACAACATCTATTACATGACCGATACCAAAAAAGCCAATTACTTCATCATATAAAATTTGAAAAACATTCATGGCTAAACATCAGGTTTAAAATCAAAAGCAGTAAAACAAATTTAGCAATTGTGTTTTAGTTTTTTAATTACTTAATGTTAATGCTAATTATTGAACGCAATTTTTACCACCAAGAAATAGATATATAATATTTTATGTTTTAGGTTTATTAATAAGTAGCTATTTATCCTCCGGATTACTTATTCTAAAAACAAGAGCAGCAAGAGCAGCACCGCCAAAACATCCAACAAGATAAACCCACAACACATTCCATGATGCAAGCTTCATTATAGAAATACCAACAGCAACTGCAGGATTAAAAGCACCTCCCGAAATTGCGCCCACTGCATAAGCCATTGCCAATACAGTAAAACCAATCGCTAATCCATAAAACATATTTCCTAATGTACCTTTTGCAGTAGCAACATTCAATACAACATAACACAATGCAAAAGTGCCAAGTGCTTCTGCAACTAAACCGCGGGCATCATCTGCCATTGGGTTTGCTGCTTTAGGCATTTCTCCGGGTATGAAATAATTCACTACAAACGCTGCAATAACGCCTGCAATTATTTGTACAATCCAATAACCAACTGCTTCGGTTATTTTTATTCTACCTCGCAACAATACGGCAAACGTAACTGCGGGATTATAATGTGCACCGGAAATATGTCCACCTGCAAAAATCATCGTCATTAAAATAGAGCCAATAGCAATGGGTGCAAAATTTGCATAACCACCAATTACTACAAGACCAATGGTCATCACTAAAAAAAATGTTCCAATAAATTCTGTAATGTACTTTCTCATGCTTTTTGGATTTTGGTAAACAAAGAAAAATAAATATACTCAGTTTTTAAATGGTGAGCAGTGAACAGTGAATAACAAAATTCCTAATTCCTTATTTTTTATTTCTAATTTCCCGATAAACCGGCAATTGCCGGCTATTGTGCATGAACAAAAAGACCGCAAATAAGAAGATTGAAAAATTATTATTACTTACATAAATTAAGGAGGTAAATATGCAACCAACATAAGCAAGCCAGCACGCAAAATATTTTTTTCGCTGTAGAGGGCACCAAAATATCAACACACAGTCAAACAACTTAATTTATCAACCGTATTCGGGATTAATTATCTTCATCATAAAACTAACCTTATGCTTACTGCTGCTCCAACTTTTACTTTGTCCATTGCATCAGAATCTGACAGGGAAGAAATATATAAGATTCGTCATCAGATTTATGCGAAAGAACTGAAGCAACATTCCCTTAATTCCTTGCATGCATTAAGAGACAACCTCGACTTAGTCAATCATTATATTGTTGCGAAGAGGGAGGAGAATGTTATTGGCTTTATAAGCATTACACCACCTGGTGCTGCGAGCTATTCGGTTGATAAATATTTTATGCGATCCTCTGTTCCATATGATTTTGATGAATACTTATATGAGATACGTTTGCTAACAGTAATTGAAGCAATTTATTCTGATTAAAGCCGACAAAGCGGTTTGAGCATTCATTTTATTTGAATTTAGCACGCTTAAATTACCGCTTTTACACAGATGCTTTTTAATAACAGGTGATATAACGCTACACACAAAAAATGAAGACTAAAATCATTACTCAAAGACTTATATTAAGCCCCATAACAGAAGATGATTATAGTTTCATGTTTGTACTTGTAAATACAAAAGGATGGCTTGAATTTATTGGAGACAGAAAAGTGCATTCGTCAGAAGATTCGATTAAGTATATTCAAAAAATACAAAAAACAAAAGATCTAACTTACTGGGTTGTGAGAATAAAAGATAGCAACGCATCAATTGGAATAATATCATTTTTAAAACGTAGCTATCTCGAGAATTTTGATATTGGATTTGCTTTCTTACCTGAATTTTATGGTTACGGTTATGCGTACGAGGCTGCAAAAGAAGTATTAGCTGTTGTAAGCAAACAACCAGAACACGCTAAAGTTCTGGCAACAACAATTCCTGAAAATACTAATTCAATTAAGTTGCTTACTAAACTAGGTTTTCATTTAGAAAAAGAAATTGAAATACAGAATGAAAAATTGCATGTGTATGGCAATTGAATCTCATGCTCAGCAATAGCATACGGTACTTGCAAACTTATTGCCCACTCAACTGAAAAAAACTAAAACATTAAAACCAAACAAGGTAGCTTTCACTACCCTGTTTTATTATTATTGTTTCATATAATTCACCATCCATTTAACACCAAACTTATCCGTTAAATCGCCGAAGTAAGCTCCCCAAAACATATCCTGCAACGGTGTATTAATCTTACCGCCTGCAGCCAGGCTGTTAAAAAGTTTATCAGCTTCTTCTTTACTATCAGGGCCAATGCAGATATAAAAATTATTTCCCTGCGTTAAATTAAATCCCATTTCTTCACAGGCATCTGTACCCATTAAAATATTATCTTTTCCAATAGGCAAGCTAACATGCATGATTTTATCTTTTACGTTTGCCGGTATTTGATTCCCTTCACCAAAACGCTGAAGCATCGCAAACTCACCACCAAAAACTGATTTGTAAAAATTAAAAGCTTCTTCTGTATTACCTGCAAAATTCAGGTAAGGATTAATTGTAGGCATTGTTTAAATTTTAATTGTGAGATAATTATTGTTTAATAAAAAGATTTATTTTTCTCTATTACATATGAACGCATCTCTTTAATTTTTCCATTTTCTAAACGATAGATATTAAAGAAAAATGCATCAAGCATTCCCCCATCTTTCTTTTTACACTGCACTTCTCCTTCTACTGTAACCCAATGTTTATGCTCAATCTCATTTTTTATTTTTATAAATGGCAGCCCAACAAAATGTTCATTGTTTACTTCTCTTAAAAAAGCATCTTTTCCAACAGAGGTTGATGCACCCATAACATCCCAGCGCACATCGTCGGCCACGTATTGCATAATTTTATCCGTATTATTTTCAGCAAAACCTTCATTTACTTTTTGTATAATCTTTTTGTTTGTCATGTAAGAAAACTTATTATTGAAAAACTTTTTCAGCATTACTTAAAATTTAATAATGATGCATTGTATTTAATTCTGCAGCTACCATAATTTTTATTCCCTTGCTTTTGCCTAATAATAATATCAGTAAACCAATTGAAGAAGTTATTACCATAATAAGTGATGTTGGATAACTGCCTTTTGCATGTAAGAACCCAATACCTGAAGATATTAACCCGCCAATTCCTATCTGTATAAAGCCAAGCAAAGCAGCAGCGCTACCGGCATTTTTCCCGAAAGGTGATAAAGCGACTGACGCCGCATTTGGATACGTTAAGCCTGCACATGATAAAATAATAAAAAGAAAAATCATGTTTGTTGCTAACCCGTACCATGCATTTATTACACCAATAAAATATAAGGCACTTGCAATAGTTTGAATGATTGATGTAACCCTGAAAATCTCTTCACTTTTATATTTGCGCGTAAGAATATGATTCATTTGGCTGCTGCCGATAAACCCAACCGAAAGCAAAGCGAAAATGCCGCCATAAGTTTTTGGTGATACATGAAATTGATCCATAAAAATAGCGGGCGAGCCGGCTACATATACAAACAAACCTGAAAAAGAAAATGTGCCTGCTAATGAAAAAATGTAAAACTGCGGATGCAATAAAATATTTTTAAAGCCATTTACAATTGGTTTTGGTTTTAATGAGATTGATGCGTTTGGCATTTGCCCTTCAGGTAAAAATAAAAACACTACAATTAAAATAATACATACAATTATTGCGAGAAAAATAAATACATACCGCCAGCCGAATGATGTAACAATAAAGCTGCCTGCTGTTGGTGCAAGCATTGGTGAAACACCGAGAATTAAAATAAGTAATGAAATTAAAGATGCACTTTTATCAGGCGGAAAAAAATCTCGCACCATTGCCATGGCTGCAACTGAAGCAACGCATCCACTTAAAGCCTGGATAAATCTTAATATCAATAATTCATTTATTGTAGTTGATGTACTGCAAATTATTGTTGCAATAATGTATAAGCTGAGCCCGATATATAGTGGGCGTTTTCTTCCAAACCTGTCAAGCAAAGGACCATATAAAATCTGCCCAACGGCAAATCCTAAAAAATACGCTGAAACAGATAATGCAACATTCTGAATGCCGGTATGTAAATCAATTGCAATTTTTGGAAACGCCGGCAAATACATATCAATTGAAAAAGGTGTAATTGTATTTAATGCGCCAAGCATTAATATCAAAAAAAAGTTGTGCTGCTTATTTCTATGTTTAAGATCAATCACAATAATTTTATTTTAATTTACTATTCTAATACTTTACATGTAAAGCCATTTTCGTTTACAAGCCGCATTACTTTTTCAGTTATAAAATCTTTTCCTTCTACTCTCAGTATATTATCGCAATCATACAGATCAAAATTTATTTTGCTTTTGGGGAAATGTTCCAGAAGCAAAACAA
>JAICKT010000009.1 GCA_025927795.1 Parafilimonas sp.
TCTTGCAAAAAATAATTGCAGCTTGCCATAAAGACCAGCCAGAGTTAAAAGAAGTAATGAGACGTCAAAAACAAAAAGGAGTTTTATCAGTAGCTTTTTATGTCGCCGCAATACCATTAGCCTATTTAAATACATCTATTTCAATTTTATTGTTTATTGCGGTTGCAATAACATGGTTTATTCCTGATAAAAAAATTGAGCGCTTACAGGAAGAATAATGTGCTAATGAATGAGTGACTAATTTTTTTGCAGGTAACTAATGTCGGAGTAAGTATCATCGCCGCCGTAATCAGGACAAAAATGTTTTTCTTTTAAATCATCCCACGCAGAATCTGTTACCGGTAATTTAATTTGATATGAACCTTTTTTAAAATGCAGGTTGCCTGCAAAAAGATTGCGATAATATTTTTCTTTTCCTCCTGACATAGACGATGGAAATTTTATTACCATCTTTTCCCTGGTTGATGTATTCATTATATCCAGTTCGTGCACATCATCTAATCCATGATAGCCGCCAACATATAAACGAATGGTAGATGAATCATCACACATTAATGTCTTTAGCATTACCTCGGTTTTAGCAGGCCTGATAGCTGTAAATGTATATTTCGTATTATTTAAAGTAATGATTTTACCTGCTTCATCTGTAAGTGTAAATGCATAAAAATAACCTGGCCATTGCACCGTTGTAAAAACAAACGCTAAAATCAAACTGCAATTTTTTAATGTCATTTATTATAACTGCTTGTATCGGTCTGACGCTTTTGAAGCGCCTGACCGTGTTGTTAATTTCCAGCAAGAAAAACTGCATTGGCAAATAATAATTTTCCATTCTGCCAGAACAGGCGAAACAATGGATCTTCATTCATGATAATTATGTGCCCGCTCCCATAATGCTTATCACCAATTAAAACACCATCTTTAATCTGCTGCTTTGCCTTGCTTCCTACAAAGCCCGCCACATAAGCATTTGCGGGCAGTATGCCAACATTCCATCCGCCTTTAAAATTGGTATATGCTCTTGCGTCTTGTTTTAAAGTGTAATAATAATTTGGATAACCATAACCTAAAGGATGTGTGTTATCTAATTGAATTTTATAAATAGCGCCGGGCGTAAATGTGGTTAAACTTTGCCTTTCTGCATCGCCATAATTTTTTTGAATAATGCTGTCAGAATTTTGTGATGAATCTTTTTCCAGTTTAATGCCTGTCCACTCCATTGAAGCAAGCTTGGCGGCGCCGCTTTCTGTTGCAATTATTTTTCCACCTGCCTTTACAAAGTCATCTAATTTTTGCTCGATGTTTTTATCATCATCAAAAACATTATAACGACCATCAGGCATTATCAGCACATCATAATTTGATAAATTAATATTATCAAGATGCTCTGTAATTAATTGTGAAATTGGATAATTCAACTCAGTATCAAAAAAACACCAAACCTCACCGGCAGCAGTATGCGAAACATTTTCGCCGGTAAGCAAAGCCACTCTTGGTGCTTTAATAAAATGCACATCCGATGAACCAAAATCTGAGCCCGCATCCATAAATCCTGTTTCAACAGTATAAGTCTGCACATTATATGTACTGCAGGCTTTGTTTACAAGCTCGCTCCAATTGGCAGCATTGTTTCCTTTCACAACAATTAAAGTGCCGCGGCCAAAAATTTTGTCTTTATATGTAAATGGATTTGTTGAAAAGCGCACGTGCACATGATTCTCTAAAAGATAAGCGAGCACCTTTGCTGCATTTAAAGATGTGTAAGGAATCAGCAACCCATAATTGCTTTGTATTTCGTTAATTGGTTTTGGATTATTGTATGCGGATAATTGTAAATTTTCTTTAACTGCCCACGCATTCAAGCCATAAGAATATGGAATGCTCCATGCGGTAATATCATACGTTGCAGAATCTACCAGCTTGCTTTGCTGCTCAAATAATACTTTTATCAACCTGCCTTTTGGTTGCATAGTTGTAACTGCAATATCATAACCTTCAGAAGTGAAGTTTGAATTTTTATTGGTGTGATAATTATAGCCGCTAAAGTTTGTGTTTGATGGAATACCATAGCTGATATTATTTTTCTCCAATAACTTTTTTACAGCCTCAATTTTATTTTGGTCTGATGATGTGAGCACATACGTTTTATACTCCATATCCACACCTTTCATATTATTATCAAAATAAGTTTTGAATTCGCTCACCAGTTTTTGATAGTTTGCTGCACTTATTTCAATGGTTGACATGCTGGCTGTATAATGATGCAAAATTCTGTCTGCAAGTGTAAGCGTATCGCCTGTACTTGTTTTAATACCAAGTCCCGCATCAATGCCGCCTTGCTCATACGTCATGCCAATTGCACCGCTGTAGGTTGGATACGTATCGCCATATGAAGGATAAAATAAATCGAAAATTTGTTTGGTAAAATATAGCCATCCATTTTCATCAAAATATTTTGCATTGTTCTTTCCAATTTGTATTTGAAAATCGCGCTGCCATTGCGTTATCACTTCATGGTACGGTTGCGCAGCCGGGGCAAAATAATAGGGCGCATCATATTCCTGTTCATGCAAATCAACATGCACCTGCGGCAACCAATCGTTATACAGCTTTAATTTTTGCTGCATTTCTTTTTGTGTTTGCCATGCCCAGTCACGATTCATATCAAAGTTGTAGTGATTGGTTCGCCCGTATGGCCAAGGCTCATCGTGTTCACGACTTTGCGGGTCTGCATTAAAATGTTGCCCAACAGCATTGTTGTACCAGTTTACATAACGGTCACGTCCATCAGGATTTTGACAAGGATCAATTATCACTACGGTATGCTGCAACCATTGTTTGCTTTGTGAATTATTTGGATCAACCAAAGCATATAAAACTTTCATTGCAGCTTCTGCGCTCGACGGTTCATTGCCATGAATATTATAACTCAACCAAACAATTGCAGGTGTATTTATGTCGCCAGATTTATCATTCAGCACATCGGCCAAACGCAAATTATTCTGGCGAATATTTTCCAGGTTCTGAATATTTTCAGGAGATGAAATAAAGGCAGCAATCATATCTCTTCCTTCATTTGTTTCACCATACTTCTGCACTTTAACCATTGATGATGCGGCTTGTGCGACCGCATTAAAATAGGCAACCACTTTGTATTGTGGCGTAAAATGTTCACCTAACTCATAACCTAAAAATTGTTTTGGAGAAGGAATGTTTTGTGCTGAAAGAAAAAATGAGCTTAATATTAAAATGATGGCAAGAAAAGTTTTTTTCATGCCGCTAATTTAAGCATGTACTGACAAAGTCCTCTTCTTTGGAAAGGATTTAGGTGAGGTTTCTATTTATTGCCGGTTGGCCACGCGCTCATTCTTTTTAATAATAATTTCCCGTTGGGTTGAATAATCCAGTTTGCCTGGAAAGCACCGTGTATTTCTGCAGTTGTATTATTTACTATTGCACGCTGATAATATTTTCCATATTGAAGGGCAGTGTCATCAAACCTGCGTATGGAATCAGTTGTACTCTTTTGTTCTTCAACTTTTATATTATTAAATTGAGAAAGGAAATGTTCAATACTGTCTTTACCGTAAATACTTAAGACACCCGGTGCTGCAAGTTCACCATCGGTTGTAAACATAGAAGCTATGCCCTTAGCATCTACATGCAATACATAATTATCATATTGCTGCATTGCGTTTTCTACTTTTTTATTTAATGAGTTATTGCAGGATGCAATTGTTATAAAAAGAAGTATAAATATTTTTTTCAAACTGAATATTTGTTATACAAATATTCATAAAAAAATTGCTTATGAAGTATTATATATTAGCTTAAAAAGAGAAACTGTATGCAGTAGTCTGGAAGCTGCTCATAAATCTTTTTTAATCTTAAATGTTCATTTGCTTTATTTATAATTTTTTTATCAGGTGTTGCGATAATTGCCTCCTGTTTTATAAAAAATAAATCAGTAAATAGCTCATTCTTTTTTTGATGATTATTTGTTTTATCGGAATCAGATACCATATAATTATTGAATTGAATTGTTTATGGATACTTAATCGCAATTCTTATAAAAAGGATAATAAAAGTTTACAGTTTTTGTTTTGCTTTAACTGATGAGCCTTTAATAATTTGTTCAGTGAATATTAAAGCGCAGAGCTTTGCCGCAATATTTCTATTTTTATGCCAAATGAAGGAGCGCGTTTGTGATTGATATTATCAATTTGTTACCGGACAATATTGCTAACCAGATAGCCGCAGGTGAGGTAATTCAACGCCCTGCCAGTGCCGTTAAAGAATTATTGGAAAACGCAGTAGATGCAGATGCAACTTCCATTCAACTGCACATTGCGGATGCAGGAAAAACTTTAATTCAGGTTATTGATAATGGCAAAGGCATGAGCGAAACCGATGCCCGTATGAGTTTTGAACGCCATGCAACAAGCAAAATAAAAAAAATTGAAGACCTTTTTTATATACGCACGATGGGTTTTCGTGGTGAAGCACTGGCTTCTATTGCTGCAGTTGCGCAGGTTGAATTAAAAACAAGACGTGCTGAAGATGAGTTAGGAACTTTCATTGAAATTGATAACAGCATTGTTCGAAAACAGGAAGCATGTTCATGCGCAGTTGGTACAAACATCTGCATGAAAAATCTTTTTTTTAATGTACCTGCACGCAGAAACTTTTTAAAAAGTAATGCTTCAGAAATGCGGCATATTGTAGATGAGTTTATTCACGTAGCACTTGCTTTTCCCAATATATTTTTTTCGCTTAGCAGTAATGGTCAACAGGTTTTTTATTTAGAGGCAGGTAATTATAAGCAAAGATTTTTACAGTTACTCGGCAACCAGTATCAAACCAAATTAGTGCCTGTAAAAGAAACAACGGATTATCTTGAAATAAATGGTTTTGTAGGCAAGCCCGATGCTGCAAAAAAAACACGTGGCGATCAATATTTTTTTGTGAATAACCGTTTTATAAAAAGCGCTTATTTAAACCATGCGGTTACATCTGCTTTTGATGCGTTGTTGCCAAAAGACAGTTTTCCCTTATATGCTTTATATATTGATTTAGATCCTTCGCTGGTTGATATAAATGTGCATCCTACAAAACAGGAAATAAAATTTGAAGACGAAAAAATTGTGTATGCATTTGTTCAGGCTGCTATAAAACATGCATTGGCGCAATTCAGTATTTCGCCTTCACTTGATTTTAGTTTGAATGCAGAGATAATGCAAACCGAAGCAGTTACGCAACCATTTACAGAAAATAGAAAAGAAACATTAACAACATCTGATCTGTATAAAAAATTCTCACAAAAAAACCAGGCGCATTTAATTGATCCTACGGAAAAGAATGAATTAAAACACTGGAAAGAATTTTATACAGATACGAATTACACGGCAGAAAATACAAATAATGAACACTTAAATTTTAATCCAACTGAAAACCGGAGACCGGAAACCGGAAACTTGCAACTTGTAACTGATTCTACGTTTTACCAATTGCATCAAACATATATTATTGCGCATTTACAAAATGGTTTTTTATTAATTCATCAGCAACATGCACATGAAAGAATTTTATTTGAGCGATACAGCAATGCCATTCAGTTTAAGCAAGCTGTAACACAACAAACATTATTTCCTGTTACGTTAGAACTTTCGCCGCCGGATGCAGCTTTGTTACATGAACTTTTACCTGATCTGCAATTATTGGGTTATAAAATTGAATTGTTTGGAAAAGATAGTTTTATTATACAGGGCACACCTGCAGATGTTTTACACGGTAATGAAAAACATATGATTGAATTATTGATTGAACAATTCAAACATTTCAGCAGCGAATTAAAATTCAGTAAGCGTGAAAAATTAATTCATTGCATGGCGCGACAACAGGCAATAAAAGCAGGACAAACTTTAAGCGATAAAGAAATGAAAGTTTTAACAGAAGAATTATTTCAATGTAACACGCCTTCTATTACACCAAACGGTAATCCTGTTTTTGTAGAGTTTAATGATGAACAGTTATTGAAGATGTTTGGGAAGTGAAAACGTGAATCGTAAAACGTGAATCATCTAAGCAATATAAAAAAATCAACCCTGCTATTACAATACTTTCTTGACTGTGGTTTTATTCTTGAATTCTGCTTTTTAAATCCATCTTATTGTGCAATATCCTAACGATTTCAATTTTATCTTCTTTAATTTTTTTATAGAAAATAATGTGATGACTTGCTTTAAAACCTAAGATATCATCATTAATCTCATTATAGTTTTTGCCTAAGCCTGGTTTGTCAGCTAACTCTTTGCAATATTCAAGAAGCATATTATAATATTTGTCAGCTTGTTTCTCTGACCAAACATCATAAGTGTAATTCCAAATTTCTGATAAGTCATCAACAGCTTTGTTTGTAAGAATATAATTAGCCATTCTTTTTTTTGTTGGCTTTTAAAGTTTCAAGATGCTTCTTCGCATTAAAATTTTTAGCTATCCCACTTTTAATGCCATCATCTATTGCTTTTTTAAGCACAACAATTTTGCTTTCCTCTTCCTCTAACAAACGTAACCCCGCTCTGATAACTTCACTTGCATTTGTAAATCTACCTGTTGATACGCGTTTGTCAACGAAATCTTCAAAGTGATCTCCCAATGAAACAGATGTATTTCTACCCATAATTAAATTTTTTCAAAGTTACCAAATTTTGGTAACTTTAATTAATTTAACACCTTTGTTGTTTGCAGTTTTTGTCAGGATACATTTTTGTGTAAATTACCCCCTAACGAATCGGTATTGCCGAAGCGGGATATTCCGTGTTCCATCAGCCGATACCGAAGCTGATTAATAATTTAAAAGTTGAAGATAAGAAGTAATGCTTAATAGAATTCCGTCACCCTGGCAACTGAAGCTGAGTAGCGAAATGACCCGTCCTGAAAAAAGTTGAGTGATTTTTAATAATAATTCCTGTTATTGGTTGATGAAAATAATACATCCTGAATACGGTTGATTAATTAGCAGTACGTCCGCCGCTTGCACCTTACTTAGATATTTACGCAACTTACAAATTTTTATTGCTCAAATGCAACTAACTATTGTTGTATTGCCGCAATTCAGTCAACCTAATTTAATCAAACCATAAATAAAAAATGTTGACTAACTTCTTTCCGCAGCTCTTAACCATCTTTCAGGTATTTCATTGTTTAATGCAGTTGCATAATCTTTATTGCTGCAGGCAACAAAAGTTTTATCAGGTAACTGCATCCACCAGCGTTGTGTTTTTTTGCTTTGTAAAAACAGCGTTTCAAAATCGGCAAACATTAATTTAAATTCATTAAAATTTTCACGCTGCTGTAATGGCGCTTCAAGTTTTCCTTTTTGTATGCCATCACATAAATACCAAAGCATGTGGCTTATTTGTTTTGCAGTAAGCTCACTTACATCCTGCTTATAATTATAACCATATATGCCAATGCTGTTTGATAAACTGCTCATGCCTGCATACTGCATCAGGCTGCATGCTTCTTCACCATTAAAGCCATTTGGTGTAATGCGGTTTGCCGGTGCATGACTATGTTGAATAGCCGTAATATCAAACGAAAAAATATTTGCATTACGAATAACAGGTTCCATCGTTTCAATATGCTCTTTCACATTACCCACACGATAGCAATCGAAACGTAATTTATCAATTGTTTCAAGCATGGCAGGATGAACAAAATAACTTTGAAACCCGATGTGATTATAGTGCTTTAAATAATTTGGTTCATCTGTAAACATCTTCATTAAAAAATTTTCAGCAGGCAAACGGCTTTCTGCATTCATATCTAAAAAAGCATCAACGCAGGTAGCTTCAATTATTTTTTGTTCGGTTGCAAATACTTTGTATTGCGCCATCATTAAATCATGCGTGCCGCCAATTACAACTACTTTTTTATTTAAGACTGATAATTCGCTTAACACCTGCTGCAATGCCGAATAAGTATCTTCTAAAGATGCACCTGGTTTAATATTTCCAATGTCTGCAATAGCAACTTCCGTATGCCATTGATAAAGCTGGTAGAAATGACTGCGCACTGCATCAATGCCTGTATTGTCATGCACGCTTACACCGGCGCCACGACTTTCTGCGCAACCAACAATTATAAGATCAGCAGCATCAACATCGGGAAAGTTTTTTATGTATGCATCAATATAACTGCCGAGTTGTTTTTTATTATATGTTTTATCGTCATTTAAAAAAAGAAGATTGCCAACCGGCTCCAAAAAATCTATAATTGTATCAACAGGTGTAAATGCCATAAATAATTAATTGAGACAAACATAATAATAATAGTCAATAGTCAATGGTGAATAGCAGTAGCACAACGAACAATCAGTGAATAATAAATAATAATTGAACGAATGCCTTTAACCCTACATTAACCCAAATGCGTACGCAAAAAATACTTTCAGATTTATCTTTGCATGCGCATGAAACGCATGACTGCAAAATTTTTTTTTAATTTTTTTTTAATCTTCGCCTGTGTTTATTTATACAGAAGTGAAGCTGCTGCACAATTGCCTTCTTTAATTACTTCAAAACAAAATAAAAACGATAGCAGCAGTATAGAAAATATTTTAAAGCACAGCATGTTTGTAAAAGTTTTTATAAGCAAGAGTAAAATTTTTGTAGGTGAGCCTGTTATGGCATTGTATAAATTTTATACTTCGGTTAGCGGACAGGCGGTTGTTTTAAAGCAACCTGAATTTACCGGCTGCAGTGTAAAAGAATTAAATTTTGGTGATGCCGCTGAAACAGAAACAATAAATGGTGAAACTTATACGGTATATATTGTGAGGAAAGTACAGCTTACGCCGGTACAGCCGGGCGCACTTGATATAGGCGTTGCCACAGTTATCAATCACGTTGAGATACCAGATGCACAGGATTTTACTTCTGATAAATATGATATTACGTCGAGCAATACTGCAACATCTGTTGATGTTTTATCGTTGCCTGAAAAAGATAAACCCGCAAATTTTTATGGCATCGCCGGCATGTTCAGCATTACGGCTTCGGTAGAAGAAAATAAAATTCCTGTTGATGAGAACGATCATCTTATTATAACAATACAAGGTGCTGGAAATTTGGATGCACTTAATAAACCGGAAATTATTTGGCCTGCAGGCACAGAACATTTTGATGGCAATGATTCGCAGCACATTGATCAGAATAATTTTCCAATAAGCGGGAACAGAATTTTTGATATTCCATTCATCGGGAAAAAAGAAGGCAGAATTGAAATTCCGCCTGTTAGTTTTAGTTATTTTAATACAACTTCAAAAAGCTATGAGACAATAAAAACAGACAGTATTCCGATAACATTTACAAAAGCGCTTGCAAAAAATAAACAATACACAGGTGTTGTAAACTATGATATTTCAAACAGGAAATATTTATGGATTGTTGGAGCAATTGCTATAACTGTTGCACTGATTGGTTTTATAAGTTATAGAAAAAATAAAATTCAATTGCAGAAAAAACTTGCAATGCAGCCAAGTGTTACACCTGCACCCATTTTTGAACCTGTGATACAATTCAAATTCAAAACAGATTTTTCAAGATATTGGAACGATTTGCAAAGCCTTACAGAACCAAAATTATTTTTTTCAAAAGCAAAAGAATTATTGATGACGGCAGTAAGTGAAAAAACGGATTCACATCATCATTCAGAAAGTTTTTTAATTGCTGAACTAAAACAAAAAGCAAGCGCTTCTTTGTGTAAGAAAACTTTTTTATTGCTTGAATTGTGCGATGAAAAAATATATGCACCTTTTAAAACCGAAAGCGATTTGCAGTTTTATTTCAATGAAGTAAAACAAACAATAGAAGAATTGCAGGCAGAAACTTAATCTGTGTATTTATAACCTACACCACGCACGGAATGAAAATGTTTTGGATTGCGGCTGTCTGTTTCAAAATATTTTCTGAAGTTTAGAATAAAATTATCAATCGTTCTTGTATTGGGATAAACTTTATAGCCCCAAACTGATTGCAAAATTTTTTCTCGTGTTACTACCAGGTTTTTATTTTCAATAAGCAGTTTCAGCAACATCGTTTCTTTTTTACTTAGTTCAACTGAAGAACCATTTTTTAATGTTACCTGCTGCGCTTTAAAATCAATAGTATTATTATCGAATGAATAAGTATCAAATGCAAAATCTTTTTCAGAAATTTTTTTATTTTTTATGATGAGTTTATCCACACGCAGCAAAAGCTCTTCAAGATTAAACGGTTTGGTAAGATAATCATCAGCGCCTTTTTTTAAACCCAGCACACGATCATGCCCGGTATTTTTTGCACTGAGAATTAAAACCGGAACATCATTATTATCAAGCCTTATATTTTCTGTAACGCTTATGCCGTCCATTTCGGGAAGCATAATATCCATAATCACCAAATCAAAATATTCATTTCCTACTGCCTTCATCGCTTCGCTGCCATTATAGGCAGAAGTAACTGTGTAGCCTTCCATTTCAAGATTAAGCTTTAATGTTTCATGAAGGTTTTCTTCATCTTCCACCAGTAAAATATTTGCTTTTTCTTCCTTCATTAAGTATTAAATTCAACTGTAAAAATGCTTCCTGCAGGTTGGTTATTGCACACTTTAATTTTTGCTTTATGACTTTCTGCAATGCGTTTACAAAGATATAAACCTAATCCGGTGCCTTTTGTTTTTCGTGTTGTTTCATTGCCGCTGCGATAAAATTTTTCAAATACTTTTTTCTTTTCATCATCACTTATGCCATTGCCTTCATCAATTACTTTTAAAAAGATTTTATCGTGCTGTTTATTTAGCTCTATCAAAATAGTTTTTTCTTTTAAGGAATATTTTAAGGCATTATCTATTAAATTATTCACGAGCAATTGGAGCAACAATCTTTCACCGTTAATAAAAATATTTTCTTCAATATTTTTTTTTATTATTCTATTAGAGTAACGGCTAATAAAAGCAGTAACGCATTCCTCACACAATTCAGAAAAATTAATTTGTTCTTTATCCGGTATGTAATGACTTTCCAACTGAGATGTTACGAGAATATTTGTAGTGAGATCATTCAGCCGGCCCGCTTCCTGCAATGTAGATTGAATAATGTGTTGCTGCTTTTCTTCATCCAGCTTTCTTTTTTGCAGCGTTTCAAGATTAAGATTTACAACAGCGATCGGTGTTTTTAATTCATGCGTTACCGCCATCATAAAATTCTGCTGCTGTCTGCCAAGTAAAAATTGTTTACGCACAGCACGATAAACAAATACAGCACCAACCAATGTAACAAAAACAAATGTTATTCCTTCGCTGATATATTGTGCAGTTTTTCTTTTATGCTCATCATTTATTGAATTTAGTTTTTGTTCGTATGCTATATCATCTTTATTCAACTGCATGGTTTTGTACAGGCGCATCTGGTTATTTTGATTTTGTAATGAGATAAACCACCATATCCATGCAGCCATTATAAATAACAACAAAAACCAGTAAGTAATTGTAATGAAAGTAAGCCTGCGCCTTCTGTATGCTGAAATCATTATTGCAAAATAAAAGCCCCGGCCCTAAAGAGAGAAAAAAGTTTGATCTAACGTTTAAGGAAGCAATTAATGTTAAAGTCTTAATTTAACTTTTGAAAAAATTGTAAATGAGTACACTTACAGAATATGATGATCTTCAAAGCTCACCTTTAGAGGCTGGGGGTTTGGGTAAAATTCTTTGCATTGGTGAAGCGTTAATAGATATGATTTGCACTGATAAAGGCAAATCACTTTCCGCAGGTCAAAATTTTTTAAAGATGCCCGGCGGCGCTCCAACCAATGTTGCAGCAGCTATTGCAGCACTTGGCGGTGAAGTAGAATTAGCAGCAAAAGTGGGCTACGATCCGTTTGGTAAAGGGTTGGTTGAAGTAATGCAATCATTTGGCGTATCAACAAAATGGATGTTGCAGGATGAAAATTATTTTACCACGTTTGCTTTTGTTTCTTTGATGGAAGACGGTGAGCGTGATTTTATTTTTAACCGCGGTGCAGATGGCGAATTAAGCCGTGCAGAAATTGAGGAAATAAACCTTGATGATTTCGGCATTATTCATTTTGGATCAGCAACTGCTTTTCTTCCCGGTCCGCTGCAGACTGCATACCAGGGCTTGTTACAAAAAGCTTTACAACAAAATAATTTTATCAGCTTCGATCCTAATTACAGGCATCTTCTTTTTAAAAATAATATTCAAACATTTATTGATCAGTCATGGAATTTTTTAGAGAGCTGTGATTTTTTTAAAGTGAGCGATGAAGAAGCAATTTTAATAACAGGTGCAGTAACATTAAATGACGCTGTAAAGATTTTGCATAAAAAGACAAACGCAGTTTTTACTGTTACGCTTGGTAAAGACGGTACAATGTTTTGTATGAACCAGGAAACTATTATTGTTCCGAGCATTCATGTAAAAGCTGTTGATACAACAGGTGCAGGAGATGCTTTTGTAGGCGCTGTGCTTTATCAGTTAAGTACATTGCGGGAAGACCTGCATCATATTTCTTTTGATAACTGGAAAAATATTATTTCAAACGCAAATAAAGCCGGTGCAAGAACCTGCGAGTACATGGGCGCTATGGAAGCATTTAAGCATTTAAGTAATGAGATTTTTTCTTAAAACCTTGATTTCCCATTAAAAAGTATCTTGATTTTTTGTTAATAAATTTTAATAAATAAGTATCTAAATAAAACTTCATTTTCTTCATTAAACGTCTTATTTTAAGTAGCTTCGCACACCTTGATTTTAAGAACACAACTACAAGAGAATTTCTCATTTATTTATGACTGATAAGGAAACAAATCCTGCGCCACAGCAGGGCAATTACGGAGCAGATAGTATTCAGGTTTTAGAAGGTTTGGAAGCAGTGCGTAAGCGCCCGGCGATGTATATTGGCGATACCGGCGTAAAAGGTTTGCATCATCTTGTTTATGAAGTAGTAGACAATGCAATTGATGAAGCGCTTGCCGGTTATTGCAAAAACATTTCTGTAACCATACATGAAGATAATAGTGTTAGTGTTTTGGATGATGGTCGCGGAATTCCTGTTGGCATTCACGCCAAAGAAGGTGTAAGTGCATTGCAGGTTGTTATGACCGTATTGCATGCCGGCGGAAAGTTTGATAAGAACACATATAAAGTTTCCGGCGGTTTACATGGCGTAGGTGTAAGTTGTGTAAATGCTTTAAGCAGCAAGTTACTTGCAGTTGTGCATCGCAATGGCAAAATGTATGAGCAGGAATATCATATAGGCATTCCGCAATACCCGGTGCGCGAAGTTGGTGCAACTGATATTACAGGAACACTTGTTCATTTTTGGCCGGATACAACAATTTTTCAGACAATAAATTTTAATAAAGATATTCTTGAAGGAAGGTTGCGTGAATTAAGTTATTTGAATAAACGCATTCGCATTTCGATAGCAGATCTGCGCGAAAAAACAGAAGACGGAAATTTCTATTCAAAAGTTTTTTATAGTGAAGGCGGTATTGTTGAGTTTGTTGAAATGCTTGATAGAAATGGCAAACGTTCGCCACTTATTCCCAAAACAATTTATGTTGAAGGCGTTGATGAAGCAACGAATGTTGCGGTTGATGTAGCGCTTACTTATAATGATGATTTTAAAGAGCATATTTTTTCTTACGTAAATAACATTAATACCATTGAAGGCGGTACGCATGTTGCCGGTTTCAGAACTGCTATAACAAGAGTGTTTAAAAGTTATGGAGAAAAATATAACCTGTTTGAAAAAGCAAAAGTTGAAGTAGAAGGTGACGATTTTCGTGAAGGCATGAGTGCAATTGTTTCGGTAAAAGTTCCAGAGCCGCAGTTTGAAGGTCAGACAAAAACCAAGTTAGGCAATAGTGAAGTAAGCGGTGTTGTACAAACAACAGTTTCGCGTGTGCTCGAAGCTTATCTTGAAGAAAATCCCCGTGAAGCAAAAAATATTATCAGCAAAGTTATTCTTGCGGCACAGGCAAGAGTTGCTGCAAAAAAAGCGCGTGAACTTGTGCAGCGCAAAACTGTTTTAAGTGGCGGTGGATTACCGGGTAAGCTTGCAGATTGCAGCGAACGTAATCCTGAAAAATGTGAACTGTATTTAGTAGAAGGTGATAGCGCAGGCGGCACTGCAAAACAAGGCAGAGACAGAAGTTACCAGGCTATTCTTCCGTTGCGCGGAAAAATTCTGAATGTAGAAAAAGCAATGGAACATAAGATTTATGAGAATGAAGAAATACGCAACATATTTACAGCAATGGGTGTAACAGTTGGTACGGCTGAAGACCCTAAAGCCCTTAATGTAGCCAAACTGCGTTATCATAAATTAATTATTATGACCGATGCAGATGTTGATGGCTCACATATCGCAACGCTGATACTCACATTTATTTTCCGTTATATGAAAGAGTTGGTTGAACAAGGCTATGTTTACATTGCGCAGCCGCCTTTATATCTTGTAAAAAAAGGTAAAGAACAGGAATATGCTTTTGATGAAGACCAGCGTAAATTTCTTGTTGAAAAATTAAGCAATGGGAAAGAGGATGGCGTGCATGTGCAGCGTTATAAAGGTTTAGGCGAAATGAATGCAGATCAACTCTGGGAAACAACAATGGATCCTGCACGCAGAACTTTAAAAAAAGTTACCATTGAAAGTATGGCTTATGCGGATGAAGTGTTTAGTATGTTAATGGGCGATGAAGTGCCACCACGCCGCAGCTTTATTGAAACACATGCTAAATATGCAAAGATTGATATCTAATAGAATATGATTTTAAAAACAAGTTTTAATGTGCGTCATCGCACAGAAAGGTGTTCGGAAATGAACACCTTTTTTATTTCCTTTACATTATAATACTAATTGTCAAAGGCTTTTGTATTGGCATAAGCGTTGAAACCTGATTAATGCAAGGCAAACTATGCCTGTTAATGAAGCGCAACTTATTCAGACCTCAATTAATGAAATCCGAAATCAACAACAATGTTTAAAAACTATTTTAAAACTGCATGGCGTAATCTTATAAAAGATAAGATGCATTCATTCATCAATATAATCGGTTTGTCAATTGGAATGACAGTGGCGATACTGATTGGTTTGTGGATGTATGATGAACTTTCATTCGATAAAAACTTTGAAAATTATGATCACATCGCACAAGTAATTCAAAATGTTTCAAACAATGGTGAAGTGCAAACATGGTGGCAAGTTCCTTATCCTTTAGCGAATGAATTGCGCACACATTATGGCAGCGATTTTAAACATCTTGCAATGGCGGTTAATTGGGGCGATCATAAAATCACCATATCTGACGGTAATTCAAATTCAACCGATGCTAAAATATTAAAATCAAATGGTGGCTTTTTTGAAAAAGAAATGCCCGGGATGTTTACGCTTGATATGTTGCAGGGCAGGCGTGATGCGTTAAAAGATCCTTCTTCTGTTTTAATATCAGCCTCTGCAGCAAAAGCATTTTTTGGTAATGAAAATGCAATAGGGAAAATTTTAAAGATTGATCAATATCAGCCTGTAAAAGTTGCCGGTGTTTATAAAGATTTTCCGCACAATTCAACATTAGCAAAACTTGATTTTATCGCTTCGTGGGATTTTTGGTATCACAGCAATAATAATTTGAAAGACATGACAGACCCATGGAGACCAAATTTTATAACGCTATTCGCGCAAATAAATGATAACGCAAATTTCAGCAACGTATCAGCAAAAATTAAAGATGCGAAACTTAATAAAGTAAATGAGCAATTGCAAAAAAAGAAACCTGCTTTGTTTTTAGAGCCAATGAGCAAATGGCATTTGTATTCTGAATTTAAAGATGGCGTAAACACCGGCGGAGCTATTAAATATGTAAAAATGTTTGGCGTTATCGGTTTATTTGTTTTGCTGTTAGCCTGCATAAATTTTATGAACTTAAGCACTGCACGCAGTGAAAAACGTGCGAAAGAAGTTGGCATAAGAAAAACAGTTGGCTCATTAAGAAGTCAGCTTATATTTCAATTTTTCGCAGAATCTTTATTAACAGTAACATTTGCATTCATCATATCTGTACTGCTTGCGTGGCTCGCATTGCCATTCTTTAATACAGTCGCGGATAAAGACATGCATATTTTATGGAGCAATGCTGCGTTTTGGTTAATTGCTGTTGCATTCATTATAATTACTGCAGCCATTGCAGGAAGTTATCCAGCATTTTATCTTTCTTCATTCAGACCGGTGAAGGTTTTGAAGGGAACATTTAAAGCAGGTCGTTTTGCAGCTATTCCGCGCAAAGTATTGGTGGTGCTGCAATTCAGCGTTTCAGTTTCATTAATTATAGGAACCGTTATCGTTTATCAGCAAATACAATTTGCAAAAAATCGTCCTGTAGGATATTCACGTGCAAATCTCATCACCATACCAACACCAGATTCTACAATTCATACGCATTTCAATGCGATAAGAGATGAACTGATGCGCACAGGTGCGGTTGCATCTTTTGCTGAATCAGAAAGTCCTACAACCGGTATCTGGAATAGCACCAGTGGTTTTAGTTGGCCAGGAAAAGATCCGAATCTCTCAACCGATTTTGGTGTGGTTACAGGTTCTTATGATTTTGGAAAAACGATTGGATGGGAAATAAAAGAAGGCAGAAGTTTTTCAAGAGATTATGCAACAGATTCCGCTGCTGTTATTTTAAATGAAGCGGCTGTGCAATATATGAATTTGAAACACCCTGTTGGTGAAACCATGACGTGGTGGGATCAGCCTTTGAAAGTAATTGGTGTAATAAAAAATATGGTGATTGAATCTCCTTATGATGAAGCGCGACCTGTTATTTATCCGTTGTTAAATTACCAGGGGAATGTAGCAATTATAAAATTGAACCCTTTGGTTAGTGCAAGCAATGCAATAAAAAACATTGAAAGTATCTTCAAAAAATATGATCCTGACCAACCATTCGAATACAAGTTTGTAGATGATGATTATGCGTCAAAATTTGATAATGAAGAACGCATTGGTAAGCTCTCAGGAATTTTTACCATGCTTGCAATTGTTATTTCATGCTTGGGTTTATTTGGGTTAACATCGTTTGTTGCAGAACAACGTAAGAAAGAAATTGGTGTAAGAAAAGTTTTAGGCGCATCTGTGTTTAGCGTTTGGAACTTATTATCAAAAGATTTTGTAATGCTTGTTGCTATTTCGTTTTTAATTGCTGTGCCACTCTCTTATTATTTTATGCATAACTGGTTGCAGAATTATAGTTATCGCACACAATTATCGTGGTGGATTTTTACTGCAGCCGGCATTGGTGCAATCGTAATAACATTAATCACAGTAAGCTTCCAGGCGATAAAAGCAGCAATCGCAAATCCTGTAAAGAGTTTAAGAACGGAATGAAGTCCATCCAACTTTCACCAGGGGAAGACTAACAGGCTTATATTATAGTGAACAACATTAAATCATAATCGAACTAAAAAATCTTTCTCTTAAGAGAGGCATTAACTTACTCTTGCGCCTTTCAACAATTTATCTACAGCATCAGTAAATGAACCTGCACGTGTAACTTCGCCTGCGTTCACAAAAAATATTTCATCAGCGTTTTCTATTGTATTTAAGCGATGCGCTATAATAATGCGCGTAGTGGTGTCAGGTAATTTCTTTAATATTTCTTCCAATAACTGTTCTGTCACCGTATCAATATTCGCAGTGGCTTCATCAAGAATTAATACTTCAGGATTGCGCAATACAGCACGCATAAATGCAATTAATTGTTTTTGTCCTAAACTAATATTATCTCCGCCTGATGTTACTTTTGTTTGAAGCCCGTTTTCAAAAATAGTAAGCAAGCTTTGCAGGTTGGCTTCTTTTATAACCTGTTCAACCTGTTCATCAGAATAATTTTGATACTGCTCGTTTCCATATAAAATATTATCCTTTATAGTTCCTGTAAATAAAAAAGGTTCCTGTAAAATGAAGCCAATTTTTTGCGAGCGTTCTTCAGGTTTATAAGTGCGAATATCTTTACCATCGAGAAAAACAATTCCTGTTGTTGCATCATATAAACGTGCAATTAAAGAGGCAGTAGTAGTCTTGCCTCCGCCTGTTGGCCCAACAAAAGCATAAGTTTTTCCGCTTTCTAATTTTAAAGAAATATTGTGTAAAATTTCTTTACTGTCGGCATATTTAAAATGTACATTTCTAAATTCGATTAATGCATCTGATGATTCCCTTTTTGTATCGGTAATTGTAACAAGGTCAGTATTCAACGAAAGAATTTTTGTTATCCTGTCCCAGCCTGCCATTGCCACCTGGAAACTTGTCCAGAGCGTTGCAAGCTGCCTCAGCGGATTATAGAAATAAGTAACATAAGCGAGATAACTAACCAACAATCCAATTGAAAAACTTCCTGTTGAAATAAGATAAATGCCGTAAGCCAATACCGTTAATTGCGCCAGTCCTGTAAACAAACCATACACGGGTAAAAGAAGATTATTAGTTAACCCTGCTGCAACAGCAGTTTTATAATTTTGGCGATTGGCTTCATTAAAACGCTTCCTGAAATAATCTCTCCTGTTGAATGCGATAATCACTTTAAAATTATTCAGGCTTTCCTGTATTTCAGCGCTCATTCCTCCAACACTTTTTAAATTCATTGCATTCTTTTTTTTCATCCATGGCGAAATCAATTTCGTAAAAATAAAAATGCACAATGCAGGAACAAGTGCGGCAACACCAAGATTAAAATGAATCGCTAATAAAAATATTCCTGAACCAGCCATTGTTACAATGCTGCCAATAAACTGCATAAGTGATTGAGAAAAAAATGTATTTAGTTTATCAGTATCATTATTTACTCTTGAGATTAAATCACCCGCTTTATTCGCATTAAAAAACGCAACCGGTAATGATTGTAATTTATTAAATATCGTATTGCGCAATGTGAACAGCATTCTTTGTCCAATGCTGCCCATTAGTTTAGTTTGAAAATAACTTGCAAACAAACCCACTAAATACATAACGAGCAGTATAGATGAAAACACAAGCACACCATGATATTGTTTATGCTGCACATACTTATCAATTGTGTAACCTATTATTAAAGGACCAAGTAAATTAAGTGTTGAATTAAGCAATATCGCACCTAATGCCACTAATAGATTTTTCTTTTCGTGCGATATGAGTTGCAGCAAACTTTTAAGCGCTGAATATGTTGACACTTTTTCGTCCTTTCCCGGAAGTGCGTTAAGATTGTAATTCATAGTGGCTGGTACTTTTTTGTGAGTTGAGCAACTGTACATATTCCGGGCTGGTATGTATTAAATCTTCATGCTTGCCTGATGCTATCAGTTCACCCTGCATCAATAAAATTATCCGCTCATATTTTTCAACGGTGGTAATTTTTTGTGTAACAGAAAGCAACGTGAGTTCGGGATAATTTCTTTGTATGTTGTCCAATATTTTCATTTCAGTATTACTATCAACACGCGCTGTAAAATCATCAAGCAATAATATTTTTGGATTTAATGCAAGTGCACGTGCAAGCATAATGCGTTGCTTTTGTCCGCCTGAAAGACTCGAGCCTCGCTCAGAAACAATCGTGTTTAATTTTTCCGGAAGATTATTTATGAATTCTTTTAGCTCTGCTGTATCAATCGCTTTTTGTAAAGATTCATCTGTAACGGTATCACTGAATGCAATATTCTCGCGAATACTCATATTAAAAATGATGCTATCCTGGAAAACAAAAGCTACCTGCTGATGAAATGATTCGCTGTTATATTCTTTAATAGTTCTTCCATCAAATTTTACTGAACCGGAAGAAGGGTTTATTAATCCTGTTAATAAATAAAGTAACTGTGTTTTGCCGGCAGCGGTAGGTCCAATCACTGCCATCTTTGAACCTGGTTTAACAGTAAAAGATATATTTTTTAAAACAGGAGTCTGTCCATATAATACGTTTACGTTTTGTAATTCAATTTCTCCTTTTAATGCTTCGGTAATTGTTCCTGTTTCCGGTTGTTCGGGTTTATCAATAACATTACTTATGCGCTGATAAGATGCAGTTGCCTGTGCAATTACATTACTCATAAAACCAATAATCAATATAGGAAATATGAGCATGGATAAATAACTATTAAAGGCTGCAAAATTTCCAAGGCTCATGCTGCCATCGATAACAAAACGACCGCCCAATGCAAGTATGCTTAATGCAGCCATGTTAGAAGTAAACGTAATTACCGGAACGAGCCCGGCAAAAAGTTTAAGTATAGAAAGCCCGTAGTGTTTTGCTTTGGTATTAGCCTCAAGAAATTTATTATATTCCGGAATTTGTGAGTTGACCACTCTTATTATCGCTGCACCCAAAATACTTTCATTAAGTACTTTATTCAACCAGTCAATTACACCTCTGCTTTGTATAAATAATGCTCTTACTTTTTTTAATACAACAAAAAATGTAATACCAATAATCGGAATAATTGCAATTACACATAATGCAAGTTTCCAGTTAATGATTATGAGCAATATGCTTGTACCAATAATGATAAATAAAGAAGATATAATTGATACGATTGCCTGTGATATGAAAAGTTTTATCGAATCAACATCTGCAGTAAGATTGGTTAATAATTTTGATGGATTTGCTTCTTCAATAAATGCATACGATTGTTTTGATATTTTATCAGAAAGTTTTGTTCTTAAATCGCGTGCTACACGTTCGGATGCATAAGTCTGTATAATACTTTGCAAATAAGTAAAAACAAATATGCATACAACTGCTGCAATAAATTTCAGAATAACCGGCTTAAATAAAAATGTATGATTGGTGAACGCATCTATACTCTGGGAAATGATTTTGGGAATCCATAAATTTATTCCATTGCTTAAAAGCGTAAAAACTATCAGTAATAATATTATGCCTAAGTAGGGTTTCAGTAAATTTAGTATGCCGGGTTTTTTCTTCATTCAGATATTCTTTTTATGTTGACGTATTATCTTTCAGAATACTTTAAGCTTTTTTAAAAAAGTGCAAAGATAAATAGCATTAAAGTTTAGACTTTTGTTCGTCAGGTTTTATTATTATTATAACAGGAAATTCACTGAACATAACCGAACATAAAATTGTTCATTTCCGAACACTTTAAACAATGTGATTTTATAAAACCTTTATCTGCAAAGGGTTTCGGCATTGGCACAACCATTGAAACTTTTAATAGGATAACTGTGCATAGTCAGCATTCAAGGTTTCAAAACAAAAAATTAATAGCAACGCTGTATTAAGATATTGTATAAATCATAAGGCTAAAACCTCTTCAATGTTTAAAAATTATTTTCTTCTTGCAATAAGAAATATGCGCAAAAACAAGCTGCATACTTTTATTAATACACTTGGTATGGTGGTAGCATTTGCGTGCAGCATTTTTATTGTACTAATGGTATATCGTCATCTTACTTATAATGATTTTGAGATAAACAAAAACAAATTGTATAAAGTTTACAATTATGCTATCGGGCCGAATGGAGAAGAAACCGGAACCGCGATGCCATATCCTTTAACGCCTGCATTAAAAACGGAAAATATTGGAATTGCAAAAGCAACCAGTATTCTTAATGGCGGTAAGCTTGTTCGCTATAAAGATAAAACGCTTGACATGGGTACTACTATGGTGGATGAAGATTTCTTAAACATGTTTACATTTCCTGTGATAAAAGGAAATGCATCAAATCCATTAAGCAGTATAAGTAATGCGGTGCTTACAGAAAAAAGTGCAAAAAAATTATTTGATAAAGAGAACCCTATCGGAAAACCAATCGAAGTAAAACTTGAAGGCAACTGGTACAAACTAATTGTTACTGCTGTGGTAAAAGATTTTCCCGAAAATTCTACTATAAAATTTTCTGTATTAGCCCGCACAGAATTATATCCTCCCTATGCTGAAATGCGCAACATGTGGGATAGCCGTAACCATTCCGTGTATGTGTTATTGGCAAACAATACAAATCAAAAAAATGTGGAAGGCCGATTAAGAAGTGTTGTAAAAAAATATACGCCGGATAATGTAGCGCTAGCAAAAAAAGATGGATATAAACCTGATAATAATGGCGACTATAGCAGCTTGCGTTTATTACCATTTACTGAAGAACATTTTAATACACAATTGGGCAGCGGTGGCACAGTAAACAAAGCATTTTTGTATGTGCTGATACTTATTAGCAGCGTTATTGTTTTAATTGCGTCATTCAATTTTGTAAATCTCAATATTGGTTTATCGTTTACACGCACAAAAGAAATTGGCATACGCAAATGCCTTGGCGCTGGTAAAAAACAAATATGGTTACAAGTATGGGGCGAAAGTTTTTTGATGGTATTTGTATCAATGATTATTGCTTTAAGTATAGTTTTATTACTGATAAAAAATTTCAACAAAGTTTTTGATTTGAATATGAGCGCTTCTATGTTGTTTCAGCCAATTATAATTATTACGCTGGTAGCATTAATCGTCATAGTTTCTTTCATCTCGTCCGGCTATCCTTCATCAATAATGGCAAAACTGAAAACCGTAGAAATTTTAAAAGGAAAAATATCAGTAAAAAAACCCGGCATCTTGCGCAATGCACTTATTGTAACACAATTTACAATTGCAATTGTACTTATGTGCAGTACGGTTATTATTTACCAGCAATTCGATTATTTGCGTTCTGCACCTTTAGGCTACAACACTACATCCGTTATAAGTATTCCTATAAAAAATGATGAGAAAGGAAGAGATATAATTGCGCAACTCCGCACCAGGCTTGCAACACAGACTGCTGTACTTGCTGTTTCGGGTAGTGATGTTAATATTGGTATAGGCGAAGACCATAGTTCAAGCACTTCTATAACATGTTTTACTTACGGTGATAAAACAATTTGCGGACAAGTAATTAATGCTGATTATGATTTCTTAAAAACCTTAAGTATAAAGCCATTGTCTGGTCATGATTTTACAATGGAATATGCCGCCGATACAAGCACACAGATTATAGCTACAAAAAGTTATGCTGATGAATTTGGCAAAAAAGCTGTTGCAGGTTTTTCTTATTATGGTGATAGCGCACAACCGCCTACAAAAATTGTTGGTGTAATACCTGATATTCAAATTAAATCACTCAGCGATAAACAAAGACCTGTTTTAATTTATTTAAGCCAGGGAAAAAACATGGATTATGCATGGATAAAAGTGAATACCGCTAACCCTGTTGCAACAATGAACATGATTAAAAAAGTGTATGCACAAATAGAGCCCGGCGTTGAGTTCCAGGGTTCTTATGTAAACGAAAATATTGATCGCTTATACAAAGAAGAAAAAATAATGGCGAACATGTTTACTGTTGCCGCAGCAATTGCTATTATTCTTTCCTGTATGGGCTTGTTTGGAATTGCTTCTATCATAACACGGCAACGCGTAAAAGAAATTGGTGTTCGTAAAGTATTGGGTGCAACAGTTAGCAACATTTTTACATTGGTAAGTAAAGAATTTATCAAACCTGTAATCATTGCATTTTTTATTGCTGTTCCTGTTGGCTGGTGGGCAATGGATAGCTGGCTGCAGGATTATACGCATCGCGTAAGCATACATTGGTGGGTATTTGCAATTGCGGGAACAGCAGCATTTACCATTACAATTTGCACTGTAAGCTTTCAATCAATTAAAGCAGCGTTAGCAAATCCGGTGAAGAGTTTAAGAACGGAATAACTTAAACTTTTTTGTCTCATAAGTAAATAGTTGTTTACTTATATGGGTCGCTTTTCCAGGCGACCTTCTTAATTAAAATTAAATCAATAAGGCTGATTAATGATAGTGACAACGTTATTAATTATATCAGCAATTATTATTCCTGCAGTTTCATATGATAATTTATACCCTCAAGCACACCTGCCGACAATATATTTTTCGCAAAATAAACAGTCTTGTTTTTTTTCAGTTCTTCAAGCTCAGGACTATAATTGGCAACTACAATTCCTTTTAATTTCCCTTTTAGCATGTCTATATCATTGCCACTATTGCCGGCAGTAATAAAATTTTTTAACGGCACCTTCCATTTATAACTCAGGTAACGCACGGCGCTGCCTTTGCTTGCACGAAATGGCAATAAATCCAAAAATTTATTTTCAGTTAATAAAATTTTTGCTCTTAGCTTTTTGTCATCAAGATATTTATAAAGATTGGCAATATCATCTTCATCAAAGCTATCATCTACATAATAACTTAATTTAAACCGCCACTGCGCCGCTTCTTCCTGTAAGCGAATACCAGGAAATTTTGCCAGTACATTTTGTAATTCATTTCTTCTCCATTGATAATCTATATAGCTTTCGTATCCATGATCCTGTATTAGTTTTTCAGTATAATAAATTTCAGAACCTGCTGAACATATTAATACATCCGGGCTTGGTAAATTATAGTCTGTAAAAGCCTGTAGTGTTATTTCTTTATTTCTTCCGCTGGCTACACCAAACACTACTTTATTTTTATTATCAACTATCCAATTTTTTAATTCGGTTAACCCATCGGTTTTTTTGCCTTCTGCAAGTGTGCCGTCAAGATCAGAAATAATAAACAGTTTTGCCTTGGTTAATCTTTTTCCATAGGCTGTTTTTTTTGTAAACGAAATTGTGTCTTCATCCTTTTGTTTATATAAGTTCTGAATAATTTCTATATACCTGTTTGCATGTGCTGTCCATGAATACAACTGGTTTACTGCTAATATACCATTGGCAGAATATTGTTCCCACAAGGTCTGGTGTGCAATTATTTTCTTTAGCGCATCAGCAATGGCTTTAGGATCATCCACATCAACCAGTAAACCGTTTTTACAATGTTCAATAATTTCTTTTGGCCCGCCGGTAGGTGAGGCTACTACAGGCAATCCGCAGGCAGCCGCTTCAACTATCGTAAGCCCAAAATTTTCTCCCGGCGTTGCATTTACAAATACACCTTTTTTGCGTGCAGCCACACGGTATATTTCAGGCACTTCTAATTTTGGATCATTCTTTTTTGGGATGGCCATCTTTCCATACAAATCATATTTATCAAGCAGCAATAACAGCTTTGTAAGAATTTCCTGTTCATCGTTAGGCATTTGTGTAATATCTTTTCTTACACCGGCAAAAATGGCAAGGTTTGCCATTGCCTGCAGTTCTTTATCCTGTCCATAACATTGAATTATGTTTTCAAAATTTTTACGTTTATCTGCACGCCCAATAGAAAGAATTAATGGTTTTGCAGGCGCAAATAAAAATCGTTCTATATCCGAATTAACGCGGTATAAAGCCTGCTCCTGTTCAATTGTCATTTGAAACGATGGCATATCAAACCGGTAAAACGGGTAAAACACATCTGTATTAATCCCAGGCGGAATTACTTCAAATCTTCCCTCATCTTTATTATCATATAAATCATATTGCGTGTCTATTACATGCTGTGTGCTTACAATAATTGCATCGGCGGTTTTAATCATATTTTCTTCCACAGCAATGCGCCTGTTTATATTAAATTTTTCATTTAGTTTTTCAGGCGATAAACCTTCCTGCAGCAAAATATTTTTTTTGTTTCTGCCTAACGAATGGCTTGTAGCAATAAAAGGCATCCCAAATATTTCACTCACCTGCCCGGCAATGTAATTACCATCTGCATAATGACCATGTACCACATCAGGAAAGTCATTTTCCTTTTCAATAAACCGTACGGTTTTATCTACAAACTCATCCAGGTGATCCCACAGCGTTTCTTTTGGGCGGTACATATTTCCGCCGCAGGTTACGCGAATAATTTTCGCTTTTTCATTTACTTCTTCAATCTCTTTTTCATAAGAAGATGAAACCCGCTTATCAATTATTCTGCGTGTAAAAAGATAAATTTTGCGCACCTGCGGATGTCTGGAGAGATTTTCCAGTAACTCTAATACATACTTTACCTGACCGCCTGTATCCTTATCTCTTCCAATTTCAGGATCAGTAAAACGAATAAGCCCATGCGGGCTGAATAGTTGTATATAGTATCCATTCATTATTTTATTCATAGGCTGATTGCTGTAAATGTAGCCAAATCGATATAATTGCGTTTTTGTACTTTTAAGCAAATCTTTTTTTATAAATTATGTACACAGGTTCAGGATTCAGTGATTGGGAAATTGGCGACATCACAGTATTTATTCACGAAGACACTTATCACTTATTTCACCTTATTATTCCTAATCACGATTACATTGCACACGCAGTTTCGAAAGATGGAATTTCATGGAAGCGGGTAAACAATGCTTTGTTTGTTGGTGAGCCGGGCGAGTGGGATGATGATATGTTATGGACAATGCATGTATGCGGTGCAAACAATAAGTTTGAAATGTATTATACAGGTTTGCAGCGCAGAGACCGCGGTGTAATTTCAAAAATAGGATTAGCACAATCTGATGATCTTATTAACTGGAAAAAGATTCGTAAAAATATTTTTCCTATTGAACCGAAAGGTATTTTTTATGAAACAAAAAATAACAATCCGCGAAAATGGTTAAGCTTCCGCGACCCTTTTAAATTTGAACACAATGGCGAATCTTACCTGCTGGTTTGTGCGCGCAGCATTAGCGGTCCGGTATCGCGCAGAGGTTGCGCAGGATTGGTTAAAATTACCAATGATGTTTTTGAATTGATGCCACCATTAATGTATCCAATGGTATATGATGATATTGAATGCCCTTGTGTATGTGAGTTGCATGGAAAATATTATTTAATTGGATCTATAAGAGAAGATATTAAAGTGCGTTACTGGTTTGCACCTGAATTTTTGGGAGAATATCATTCTTTTCATGAAGATGTGCTGTTGCCGCAAGGCAATTACGCTGCACGTGTAGTGCAGGATGGAGAGCATTTATTGGTATATAATTTTTTTTATGCGTATGGAAAAATTGATGCATTGCGTGTATTGCCGCCGCCAAAGGAATTAGATACAGATGGTAAGGGAAGATTGCTTTTAAAAAGTTATTACCGCTGGGAAACAATGGTAATAAAAACAATACAGCAAAGCGAATTAGGAGAGGTGGAACATTTGCTCGCAAACACAACAGCATCTTCAACCATTGATGCTGATAAATGGACATGCGGTTCAAAAAGCGGTTATGAAATATTTACTTTTCAAAAGCCATCTGCCAGTTTTATTTGGGAAGGATTATTAAATGTAGAAGGCATGGGAAAATTAGGATTGGTAACTGATATTGATCATGAAGGCAGCGGCTATTTTATTTCATTTGATATTTCGAATGGCCTGTTACAAATAAGAGCATGGGGCTTTAATCCTTTAAA
>JAICKT010000148.1 GCA_025927795.1 Parafilimonas sp.
AAGGTTTTATCATCGTATTTTTTTACTGCTGCCATTTTACTCAACAGTAAAATACTGCTTAAAGAGCTTCCTACTTCATCATGCAAATCTGCAGCAAGCTGGTTACGCACTTTTACTTCTTTTAATTGTTGCTTTATGCGGTTACGGTTTAAAAAAACTATTAAAAGCATGATGCTGAATACAACACTTATTACAGCAAACCATGTGATGATGTGCTGCCTTGCAATTTCTTCTTTATCCAGCTTTGCTTTTGCATGTAATAAGTCAATCGTCCTGTCACGCTTTTCAGTTTCATACAAGGCAAACATTTTTGCAATTGAATCTGTCCTGTTGTTCCTGTCTAAACTGTCTTTATATTTTAATGTGATAATATTATAGTTATAAGCCTGCCTGTAATTGCCAAGGCTTTCATATAATTTGCTCAATAGCTGGGCGCTGTTGTACGCATACTTTATATCGTTCAGTGAATCGAAATAATGAAATGCTTCGGTAAGATAATTTTCAGCAGTTTGATAATCTTTTTTTGCACTTAAAATACCACCAAGATTCATTTTAGCATATTCAATATAACCCGGGCTTTTTATTTTTTTAAACCCACGCAGCGCAATATTGTAGTAGAAGTAAGCCGAATCAATACAGTAAGAACAATTAAAACTGACCGATTTTTTTTGAAAGCATTCTCCCAGGTTATCTGCCCCAATGGCCACGCCTTCAGTATCTTTTAATTGCGAGGAAACAGCAAAACCAATACGGTAATAATACAATGCAGAATCAAAATTCGTTTGTTGCATCAGCAGGTAGCCGAGCGCCGAATAGCAGGAGCCGAGTTGCTCAGTTTTATCGAGCTTTTTTATAGTGGCGATGGCAGAAAAAATGTACTGCTTGCCCTGCTCATACATTTGCATGTCGCCATAAGTAGAACCCATCGTCAAATCAACTGCCGATAACACGAGTTCGTCATTTTCAACCAGTGGTCTTGCGCGTTTTAAACAATCGATCAGCTTTGTATACTCTTCGCCATCCTGGTAAGCATAACTAAGATTTACCAGCGCCCTGCCTTCAAAAGAAGGCATATTAATTTTATGGCCGATGTCAGCTGCTTTTAATAAATAATATTCTGCAGAATCCCTGTTGCCCGAATAATAATAATCCCAGCCCAACGCCATGTAGGCAAAACCAAAACAGGTATCGTTTTTAAATTGTGCAGACAGTTTTACTGCATGTTTTGCAAGCAGCATTGCTGAATCAATATTTGATGATGATAAATCGAGTGAACGCACCTCGAGTGCTTCCACTTTTTTAACGCTTGCGCTTGCCTTGTGCTTATACTGTATTGCATTGTTTGTTTTTTGACTATAAGAAACAGAGTAAATTAAACAACATAACAAACAGCATATGCTGTAAAAGCAGGTTTGAATTTTTGACGTAAGCAGCAAAGTGATTTTTATTATGATTGAATGTATTAATAATTGCTGACACTGTTTACAACGCACACTCAATTTCCGAAATGCTTAAGCGAAGTTCCTGCTAATCGCTTTTATAACCTACCCCCCTTATTCGGGATTGCAGGCACAGGCAGGTAAAAATATTTTTGTCTTTCAAATTCAAAATCATGAAACTAAAATTACTATTGCTGCAACTATTGTTTGCATGCCTCTTCATCACAAAAATTTCTGCACAGGATTTATATACAGGTGTGTGGCGTGCAGGCACAGATAATTACGCCTTATATGGAGGGCTGAACTGGAACGACTTTGTAAGTAAGTGGCAAACATTAGGCAGTCAAAACCTGCGCCTTGTAGATATTTCTACGTACCTGCAGAACGGGAAGCGGTACTACAACGGTGTATGGCGTGCAGGCACCGATGGCTACGCATTATACGGCGGTGTAGAGTGGGCTGATTTTGTTACCAAATGGCAGCAACTCGGAGCACAAAATTTAAGGCTGATTGATATTGAAACTTATACTTCAGGCAGCAAAAGATTGTATGTAGGTGTGTGGCGTGCCGGTACCGATGGTTATTACTTATATGGCGGGCTTAAATGGGATGATTTTGTAAGTAAATGGCAAACACTGGGAAGCCAAAATCAGCGATTAATTGATGTGGCGAGCTATCTTCAAAATGGTACAAGATTATATACCGGTGTGTGGCGTGCAGGCACTGATGGATATGCATTATATAATGGTTTAGACTGGAACAGTTTTACTGCAAAATGGCAGGAGCTGGCAAAACAAAATTTGCGGCTTATAAACATAAGCAGCTATATGCAAAACAATACGCGCTTATATCTTGGCGTATGGCGCGCAGGTAAAGATGATTATGCTTTATGGAATGGAACTGACTGGGAAAGCACCATATCAAAATGGGCTGAATTAGGTAATGCAAAACTGCGGTTGATTAATCTTGAAACGTATGAAACCACTTGTGATGCTTCATGCCTTAACCACGCCTTAATGCCTGATAATGCCGGCACAAGCTGGCGCGATGCATACGACTATCATATTACATCAGGTAAATATCACTGCAATGGAACACCGGGCTCTTGTGACACAGGAAGATTTCATGCAACTTCTGTTGTTTACAGTTGGCCTAATTTAAAATTGAATGGTAATTACTACCTGCGCAATTCTGTTGTGTTTGGTGCAAAAGACCAGATCTTCACATTGCCTTTTAAAGATGCAGCAAGCAGTATGGGTCATAATGGATGGAGATATAGTGATGGCACATGGCATCATGCAATTGATTATTACCGCAACGATAAAAATACATTCCAGGTAGTTGCTGCTGCTGCCGGCAGAGTAATTTATATAGGATGGGATTATTGGAGTGGTAATACTATGGTAATAAGCCATGATGTTGGCGGCAAAAAAGATGCTTACCGTACTATTTACATGCATCTGCAAAATGGTCCTTCAAACGATTGCAGCAAAGCATGGAGTATAAGTGTACCCAAAATTTATAATGCTGATGATAACACTAATCAAACTAATTATAAGCGTTACTTAAACGCTACCGGCTGTCCCGAAGATGCAAGCCAGCGCAATCCTGATGTACCGCATTGGGGCAAGAATTCACAAAAGATAGACATGAGCCTGCTGAATAAAACCGTTACTGCGGGCCAGGTTATAGGTTACTCAGGAAGTACAGGACCCGGCGGTTGCGGCAGCCTTGGTGGAAATGTTATTGTGAATACACATTTACATATCTTCTTTGCTTACAGAGATGCAACTGATGACCGGTGGTACTTCTTTGATCCTTATGGAATTTATTCTGAACCCTACTGTTATCCAACAGGTGTACACGATGCGATAAACGGGCAATGCTCAAGATACCCGGTTGCCTGGAAAAATGGTAAGCCAAATTATGCTGCAAGTTCTTTTGCAGATGCAATGGAAACATCATCATCAATTGTTGATAACGATGCAGGAATAAATAAGATTACAATTTCTCCTAATCCTTCTGTTGGCAACATAACCATTAAATATGCCAGCAGAGTGAACGGAAAAATAAGTATTGTAATCTATGATAAGATAGGCCTTGCCGTGTCTAAGAAAGATGTTTATGCAGTGAAAGGCGACAATCATTATGACTTTAATTTAAGTAATAAAATTCCGGGGCTTTATTATGCAGAGATAGATGATGGTACGGGTTTACTGAGAAACAGTTTTATTATCGGCAGGTAGATATCAGTCGTTGCAACCTAAGAACACCGAAAGACAGGCTACAGTGCAGCCTGTCTTTTATTTAATAGAAGGCGTTTAGTTCTTTGCTTACTTATTTCAATTTATCTAACCTTTTTTTTATGGCGCAATATGGCATTCCCCATAAACCGTGTTAGGCATTCTGATTACGTTAACCGAAAAGTATTCTTCTTAAAATAGTAAGCTGTTATATTTATTCAGCGTGTTCAGTGCGTTAGCCCGGACGAATGCGCACAAATCAACATAACCGAAAAGTATTCTTCTTAAAATAGTAAGCTGTTATATTTATCAGCGTGTTCAGTGCGTTGGCCCGGGCGAATGCGCGGAGCGTTCATGTCGTCCTTGATCTTTTGGTTCTTTTCGATCAAGCGAAAAGAACAGGTAGAAATAATAATTTTTTGCTTTGCTCAAATCATAAGAAGAATTCTTTTTTTTAAATAGCAAGGTGCCATATTTAATCAGCGTGCAAAGTGCGTTAGCCCTAACGACTGCGCGGAGCGTTCAAATCCTCATGCAAAGTATGCGTTATGACGAGGAATTATTAGCTGATGGCTGCATTGAATAATACTAATTTTAGTATTAAAAGATTCAATGGCGAACATCAATAATGACAATTTATACAAGACCATTAGGAGAGCTTTAACCCACGCTGCTTTTCTGATTGTACTGCTTTGGTTATTGTTTAAGATAGTACATGTATTAATGCTTGTATTATTAGCAGTAATACTTGTATTGATAATAAATGTTCCGGTAGCATGGCTTGAAAAAAGGAAAATAAAAAGAGGGCTGGCATGCCTGATTGTGTTTGGCGCTATTGCAGTTTGCATTGCATTAATGTTTTGGCTGATCGTGCCCAAAATAAGTGTGCAGCTAACTGCACTCGTTAATAATTTACCGGTGTATGCAAACCAGTTATCGAAGAATATTTCATCATGGTTCAACAGTAATAACAAATTAAACACAGCTATAGAAGGTGAAGGCATTGAGCTTTCAAAACTTATTCCTTCCCTGCCGAATATGCTGATAAGCGTAGGCAATTACTCGCTTTCTGTATTAAGCTCAGTGCTTGTATTTATTATATTCGTGAGCATGGTAGTGTATGCAGTGATTAACCCGCGCCCGCTGCTGCAATTCTATTTCTCATTTTTTGCACCGGCTAAACAGGAAAAGGCAAAAGACGCATTATACAATACATCTGCTATGCTGAACGGATGGATGAAATCGAACTTGATTGCCGGCAGTATAGAAGCGGTGTGTGTTACTGTTTTTCTCAGCATCATGAATGTTCCGGGTGCGTGGGTATGGGGTGCAATAACCTTCTTTGCTATACTGATACCAAAAATCGGGTTTTTTATTATGGCTGTTCCACCTGTATTGGTAGCATTGTCAATTAACCCGGTTACGGCATTATGGGTAACCATATTTTTTCTTGGGTTGGATGAAATAATGGGTGATTTTGTATTGCCGAGGATACGGTCAGCCACCATGAAATTACATCCTGTATCAACCATCGTTGCTGTGTTGATAATGGGCTCAGCCTTTGGGCTGATAGGTGCTTTGCTGGCAACGCCGGTAACCGCTATTATAAAAGCTTATTATGAAGCATTTTTTTCAGCACGTGTAAAAAGAGATAAGCAAATGAACAGCCGCATTGATGCGATTATATATCATTCAAACGATACAAAAACAACGGACAATGAATAGTTGACAATTGACAATGGAGCGTTGACAATTGAAAAACGAATAGTAATATTCTGTGTTACGATATAAGGGCTTGCTCTTTTGTATGCATCTGCATTAATGCAGAACATTAACACATAACAACTCCATTAACAAACTACCTTGTATTGTTTAAAACTTAAACCTATGGAAGCAGTGAAGGTGGGAGATTTTGTAAAGCATAAAACAATTTCGTGGATGAATAATGAAAAGCCTTTTCGTGTGATAAGGATTGAAAACGGAAAAGCGTATTGTGAATACACGGGCAGCAATAGCATACAATATTTTCATGAGTTTGATATAAAGCAACTGCTGGTTATAGATAGACCACCTAACGTTGAAGACAGCATCTGATTATGCGATTATCCGCAAGAACGAATATTAATTGTGGGTGTTGAATGCTTATACGGTACGTAGATTTGCTACTGCATTATGAAAGGTCTTATCATATTTATTATTATTCTGCCTGTACTTATTTTTTTAATATTCAGGAAAAGAAAACCAAAAGCTGATACATCCATTCTTCCACAAAACTTTCGTGACTTATTAAATGCGCATGTTGCTTTTTACAGACAACTGAATGACGCAGACAAACTTCGTTTTGAAAACAGGATAAAAGAATTTTTGTCGCATGTACGCATTCATGCAGTGCATACAGAAGTGGATGAGCTTGATAAATTACTATTGGCAAGCAGCGCCATTATACCTGTATTTAATTTTGACTGGCATTATTATAATTTAACGGATGTGCTGATTTATGCAGGTACATTTAACAGCGAGGAATTTTCTGTTACAGCAAAAGAAAGAAATGTATTGGGTATGGTGGGCAGCGGCGCTATGCAACGAATGATGATACTTTCAAAGCCGGCATTGCTGCAGGGGTTTGAAAATGAAAACTCCGTTAACAACACAGGCATACATGAATTTGTTCATTTGCTTGACAACGCGGATGGAGCAGCGGATGGTATTCCGGAGCAGTTGCTTAATAAACAATACACCATTCCCTGGATAAAATATATGAACGAAGAAATAACAAAAATGAAAGAAGGTAACTCTGATATAAATATATATGGCGTTACCAGCCAGGCAGAATTTTTTGCTGTAGCATCAGAATATTTTTTTGGTGCACCCGAATTGTTTCAGCGTAATCATCCTGAACTGTTTGGACTGATGGAAAAAATCTTTCACGTACAATAATGGACAATTGACAGTTAAGAATCGAAGTTTATTGTCCTGACCTCGCATAGAAAACGATACGCTTTTTTATATCATCTTATGCAAATACTTGCAGTGAACAAATATTAGCTGCGAAATGTTTACTGTTAACGAACATAGGCATAGTTTTTTCAATCTATTATATAAACAATCATATGAGCAGTGCATTTGTAAAAGAAAGTGAAGAACAATGGCTGCATGAAGTGTCTCCCACACTAAATGCGCTTATCTTTTATCTTACAAAGGAAAACAATGGCGTGCGTGTATATGAGCGCAGCAGTTTTATTGATGCAAAGCTGGGTAAAACAGTACATGTTATGAGCAATGGCGGCAGTTATACAAAAGATGACGAAGGTAAATGGAAGATGGTATGAGAAAGCGAGCATAAAAAATGCAAATTGCTTTTGCTTTCCAATGATATTATGCACATAGTTTCTTGCTCACAAACTAAAACATTCTAAATTAAACAATCGTTTGCATTATAAAATCTCTCAACACTTTCAGGTAATTTGTAAATTGCAGTTTTAGTGATTGCTCCAAATGACTTCAAGACTACTATTATTTATCAGTTGCATTATTATTAGCACGCTTCTTATAAATGCCTGCAAAAATTCACATGATGATAATGCATTACCCGAAACAGTTAGTTATAATTTTGATATACGCCCGATTCTATCGGATAAATGTTATGCCTGTCACGGACCTGATGCAAACAAACGCAAAGCAGGTTTTCGATTGGATATTGCAGATTCTGCATTCGCTCCATTAAAAGAAACCAAAGGTGCTTTTGCGCTTGTGCCCGGCAAGCCTGAAAAGAGTGAATTGTATAAACGCATTTCTTCAACTGATCCTACTTATCAAATGCCTGTTCCTGAATCGCATTTAGGTTTATTGAGCGAACATCAAATTGCACTTGTAAAAAAATGGATTGAACAAGGTGCAAAATATGAGCGCCACTGGGCTTTTACGCCACCCGTAAAAAAGCCGCTGCCAAAAGTTGATGATAAAAAATGGGTGAAGAATGAGATTGATTATTTCACGCTCAGCAAAATGAAAGAAAAAGGATTAACTCCAAATGAAGAAGCGGATAAGGAAATATTATTGAAAAGAGTTACCGAAGATTTAACGGGTCTTCCGCCATCCATACAGGCGATGGATGATTTTGTAAATGACAAAAGTGATAATGCGTATGAGAAAGCGGTTGATCGTTTATTACAAAGCACAGCTTATGGTGAAAAGATGGCGGTGCATTGGCTGGATGTTGCACGATATGCAGATAGTTACGGTTACCAGGATGATAACATTCGCACGCAATGGCCCTGGCGCGATTGGGTAATACATGCGTTTAATGAAAATCTTCCTTACGATAAATTTATTACATGGCAGATAGCCGGTGATATTTTGCCCAACGCAAACAAAGAACAAATTCTTGCAACAGGTTTTTTGCGCAATCATAAATACACAGAAGAAGGCGGTGTTATTCCTGAAGAATATCGCATAGAATATCTTATTGATAAAACAAAAACTTATGGTCGCGGTATTTTAGGAATAACTATTGAATGCGCGCAGTGCCACGATCATAAATATGATCCCTTCAAACAAAAAGATTATTATTCGCTGTTAGCATTTTTTAATAACACAAAAGAAGCAGGCTTTGAAGGTGACGTAAGTGTATCAAAGCCTGCAAAGAATCCAATACTTGAAATTAATGATGAAGACAGAAAGAATCTTTTGCGTTTTATCAACGATCGCGATACAGGCAAACTAACAGTTTCTGTAATGGGCGAAAGAGATACACTGCGCAAAACGTATGTATTGCAAAGAGGTGTGTATGATAAGCCAACGTACGAAGTACGACCTGCAGCATTGCCGGCCGTTATGACTTTTGACAGCACAAAATATCCGCAGAATCGTTTGGGTTTAGCTATGTGGACCGTTGATAAAAATAACCCGCTCACTGCACGTGTTTTTGTAAATCAAATGTGGCAGGAATTTTTCGGTCGCGGCATTGTAAAATCTTCAGGGGATTTTGGTATGCAGGGAGATATTCCATCGCATCCTCAATTACTCGATTGGCTTGCCGTTGATTTTATGGAACATGGATGGGATATAAAAAGATTGGTGAAGCAAATAGTAATGAGTGCAACATATCGCCAATCTGCTGTTGTAACAAAAGATAAATTAGATATCGATCCTGAGAATGTTTATTTATCAAGAGGACCGCGTATTCGTTTATCGGCAGAATTTATTCGAGACATGGTTTTATCAAGCAGCGGATTATTGGTAAGAACAATTGGCGGACCAAGTGTAAAACCATATCAACCCAAAGGTCTTTGGGAACAAGCTACATCTGGTCGCGGTGTGTTGGCAACATACAAACAAGACCACGGTGATTCTTTATATAGAAGAGGCATGTACACGTTTATAAAATTAACAGTGCCACCACCATCTATGATAATTTTTGATGCAAGTAATCGTGATCAATGTGAAGTAAAACGTTTAACAACAAACACTCCATTACAGGCATTGATCATGATGAATGATCCAACTGTGTTGGAAGCATCACGTGTGATGGCGCAGAAATTATCTGAAGAGAAAAAAGATGAGAACTATAATTTAACGAAAGCATTTCGTTTAATCATTTGTCGCAAACCAAGCGATAAAGAAATAAAAATTTTACAGAGTTATTACAATGATGAATTGCAATCGTTCAAACAAAATAAATTAAGTGCAGACACAACTTTGCAACAGGGGGAATATAAACAGGTTGATACATTGGATAAAAGTTCTGCCGCTGCACTGATGAAGACAATTGAAATGATTTATAACATGGACGAAGCAATAACAAAATAATAAGTGAACATGGAAAAAGAATTTATTGAACGCAGGTTAAACATGAATCGCCGCCGCTTCTTATCAAGATTAAGTCTTGGTATAGGAAGCGTTGCATTAGGTTCATTGCTGATACCTGATCTGTTCAGCAAAAAAGATGATGAAGCAGTGCTTACAGGTTTGGCGCAATTCGCACCAAAAGCAAAAAGAATTATTTATCTTTTTCAAAACGGAGCACCTTCACAACTTGACTTGTTTGATTACAAACCATTGCTTCAAAAAATGCATGGTGAAGATTTGCCTGCAAGTGTAAGACAAGGTCAGCGCTTAACAGGCATGACTGCAGATCAGAAAAAATTTCCTTTAGCTGGAACTGTTTTTCAATTCAATCAATACGGACAATCACGTGCATACATTAGTGAACTATTACCATATACATCGGGCGTGGTTGACGATCTCTGCATTATAAAAAGTTTGTACACAGAAGCCATCAATCATGATCCTGCATTAACTTTTTTTCAAACAGGTGCACAGATCGGTAATCGTCCAAGCATGGGTGCATGGTTGAGTTATGGTTTAGGTAGTGAGAACAAAAATCTTCCTGCATTCTGCGTGTTATTATCAAAAGGAAAAGGAAATGG
>JAICKT010000251.1 GCA_025927795.1 Parafilimonas sp.
ATTGCATTACATCAGCATGAATAAAAAAATATTTTTTTTCATCTTTAAAACTATTGATGGCAAAATTATCTTTTGCCCACTCAAGATATGTTTTAGATAAATCAACTGAAGTTACTGTTGTTGCTTCACCTGCTGCTGCATAAACAGAAAAAGAACCTGTATAGCAAAAAAGATTCAGCACATCTTTATTTTTCGAGTCTTTGCGCACCATTTCTCTTGTTATGCGATGATCTAAAAACAAACCTGTATCTAAATAATCAGTCAGGTTAATTAAGAACTTTAAATTATTTTCTTCAACCGTTAAAAACTGTTGCGCAAAATTTTGTTTTTCATATTGCTGACTTTCGCGATGGCTTAATCGTTTGCGCTCACGGCTATAAATATTTTCAATAGGTATATTCAAAATTTCACTTATAATTTTAAATGATTGATGCAGCCATTCTTCATGTTCTTCATCATTCATCCCATGCCTGCGGCGATATTCGGCTACATAAATTTTGTCATCATACAATTCAATGGCGAAAGGAAATTCAGGTAAATCATGATCATAAACTCTGTAACAGGAAACGTTCAAACGCTTTGCCTGTTTGCTTTTGTGTTTATACACTTTAAGCAAACGGTTATAAAACATTTGAAATTTATCAGTCATAGAAAATTACTTATCGGTCTGACGCTTTTGAAGCGTCTGACCGCGTTAGACTTGCAATTACAGTTCTATATGTTTTGCATTTGTTGCTTCGCCGTAAAAAATGGTTGCATGATTATTAAAATTTTCAGCAGAATCTGTTGTATAAAATTGTACAGTTTTATCTCTTGATAACTGCTTTTCTATTTCTGTATGTCTTTGCAAATAATCCTTCAAACTGTCAGCAACAATTTCACCTTGAGCAATTACTTTAATATTACCGGGTAAAAATTTTTCAATTCTTTTTTTTATTAAAGGATAATGTGTGCAAGCAAGTAATATTGTATCAATCTTTTCATCTTGCTTCAATAACTCGTCTAAATATTTTTTAATGAAATAATATGCAGCTTCATTTTCAAATTCGTTATTCTCAATTAAAGGAACCAACATTGGGCAAGCTTGTTGAGCCACATCTATAGCAGGAAAAAACTTTTCAATCTCAATTAAATAAGATTTCGATTGTACAGTACCATTTGTTGCCATTATTCCAATATGGTTTGTTTTAGAATAATTGCCGATAATTTCTGTTGTTGGCCGAATAACACCTAATACTTTTTTGCCTGGAAAATTTTTATCTAAATCTTTTTGCTGAATGCTGCGCAAAGCCTTCGCGGATGCAGTATTGCAGGCAACAACAATTAGCGGACAATTTTGTTTAAATAACCATTGCACACATTGCCATGTATATTGATAAACTGTTTCAAACGAACGGTTGCCATATGGCGTTCTTGCATTATCACCTAAATAAATATAATCGTAGTGCGGCAATTGCTTTTGTATCTCTTTCAAAACTGTTAAGCCGCCATAACCTGAATCAAAAATGCCGATAGGTGAATGCATGTGTCAAAAATAATTCTATAATTCATTTCTAAAATTTCTTTCACCATTAAACAAAACACATTCAAACTCTATCTTCGTTTATATGATGAAATTGTTTTGTTGCGCTTTGATATTTTTCTTTTGTCAATTATCAACTGTCAACTGTCAACCATCAACTGAAAATACTCAGCCTAAATACGAATTTCGCGCCGTATGGATTGCTACTGTAAATAACATTGATTGGCCAACGAGCAAGTATCTTACAACTGCCCAACAACAGCAGAGTTTCATTAATATTCTTAATCAGCAACAAAAGATTGGCATTAATGCGGTGATTGTTCAAATCCGCCCTTCGGCAGATGCGTTCTATGCTTCCAAATATGAGCCATGGAGCGAATTTTTAACTGGCAAGCAAGGCGCTGCGCCATCACCATATTATGATCCATTAAAATTTATGATTGATGAAACACATAAACGCGGCATGGAATTTCATGCATGGATAAATCCTTACCGTGCGGTGTTTAGTCCAACATCTTCTATTGATCCAAATCATATCACTAAAAAACATCCTGAGTGGTTTTTGAAATATGGTGATAAGAAATATTTTAATCCGGGCTTGCCGCAGGTAATGCAATATCTCACCAACATTGTTAAAGATATTATTACGCGTTATGATGTAGATGCCATTCACATGGATGATTATTTTTATCCTTACAGAATTGCCGGCAAAGAATTTCCCGATTATCAGGCTTACCTGCAATATGGAAGAGGATTAAGCATTGATGCATGGCGCCGCAGCAATTGCGATACTGTAATAAAAATGATTCATGATGTAATACTCGATTATAAGCCGCTGATAAAATTTGGAATAAGCCCCTTTGGTGTGTGGCGTAATAGTTCTGTTGATGCAAGAGGCAGCAATACAAAAGCAGGGCAAACATGTTACGATGATTTATATGCAGATATTTTATTGTGGTTGAAGAATGGATGGATTGATTACGTAGCGCCGCAATTATATTGGGAAATTGGCAACAGGCTTTGTGATTATGAAACGCTTTTAGATTGGTGGGCGAAAAACAGTTATGGAAAGCAGGTTTATATTGGTCATGGCTTATATCGCGCTGTTGAAAAGCCAACTCCTGCATGGCGCAACACAAATGAATTGCCGGATGAAATAAATTTATTACGGCAATATAATAATGTGCAGGGAAGTGTTTTTTATAGCTGCAAAAATCTTATGAATAATGTAAATGGGTGGGGAGATAGTTTGCAGTTTGATTATTACAGAACGCCTGCATTAATTCCACCAATGGATTGGGTTGATACAACATCACCTATGCCTCCGCATCTTACAAAAATTAATATGGGCGAAGAGAGTAATCCACAATTGCTTACCATAACGGGCGATGGAATTAATAAAAATGAAACGGAAACCATAAAAAGTTTTGTTGTATATGTATCTGAATCGTTGAATGGGTTAACTGATCATCCCGCTATTATTATTCCTGCCGATAATACATTAAAGTTTAATTTTTTTTTACCGGCTGATTTTTTAAATAAAAATTGGAACAATTGTTATGTAACTGTTACCAGTGTTGATCGTGAGAATAATGAAAGCGAAGCATCAAATGTTATATTGTTGCAGCAAAGCGATAATGGATGGGAAGTAAAAAAATAATTACTTTCATGCTTAGTTTTTGATTTTTCAATTGTCGCATGGAATTCGTCATAAATTTCATTTCGGTTGAATTATCTTGTTTAAAAATTTATTCCTCATTTCATCGCAAAATATAAATATGCAAATACAAAACATTTTTGTTCACCATGTATTTTTTTATTTAAATCATAGTGATGCAGCTAACACACAAAGTCTTGTAGAAGGCTTGAAGAAATTAGCAAGAGCGCCTATAATTAAACAATCGCATATTGGTATTCCGGCTAATACGCAGCGCGATGTTGTAGATAATTCTTATGATGTTTCATGGCTTGCATTTTTTAATAATGCTGAAGAACAAGATGCTTATCAAACAGACCCGATTCATTTAGAATTCGTAAAAGAATGTTCGCATTTATGGAAGAGAGTAGTTGTGTTTGATGCTGTAAATGCCTAATTTATTATATGAAAAAAATTATAGCAGCTTTATTTATTTTTTTTATGATGCATTCAATATATGCACAACAAACGATTCCATTATACGATGGAAAAGTTTCGAACAGTAAACCCTACAATACTAAAGAAGTGTGGGAACCGCAGGATAACGGAGATACAATTGTACATTTTACATCTCAACCAGCACTTACCATTTTTTTACCTGATAAAAAAATCGCAAATGGTACTGCGGTTGTTATTTGTCCCGGTGGAGGTTATTGGGTTAAATCAATTGTGAAGGAAGGTTATGCTGTAGCAAGAGAATTTAATAAATGGGGCGTTGCAGCATTTGTGTTAAACTATCGCATTCCAAACGACTCGTCAATGATTGATAAGAAAATTAGCCCATTGCAGGATGCGCAAAGAGCAATTCAACTGGTGCGTATGCATGCAAAAGAATGGAACGTAAACACAGATAAAGTTGGCATCATGGGGTTTTCTGCAGGCGGACATTTGGCTTCAACTGCTTCAACACATTTTAATCATAGTTATATTGAAAACAATAACAACATAAATCTTCGTCCTGACTTTTCAATTTTAATTTATCCTGTTATCAGTTTTCAGGATAGCATAGGTCATATTGGTTCGAGGGATCAACTGATTGGTCAAAATCCTGATCCGCAATTGCGTGATTCATTTTCCAATGAATTACAGGTAACAGCCCAAACGCCACCAGCGTTTTTAGTGCAGGCAACAGATGATGATGTTGTTCCCGTGATGAACAGCGTTGTTTATTATGAACACTTACTTCAATTTAAAATACCAGCGGAAATGCATATTTACAAATCCGGCGGGCATGGCTTTGGAATGATTAATCCAACTACAAAAGATGAATGGATGCAAAGCTGTAAAAACTGGTTGCAAAGCATGAATTTGATAAGCAAATAATATTTACTTAACTGCACTATAAAAATTAAATCGCTAAATAAAAATGAGGCGATAAGTTTTTACCGCCTCAAGATTTTTTAGTTCCAAAGTGTTTTTCTTCTTAAATATGTTTTTTTTGAACGCTCTATATTCCAGAGATCAGTTGTGCCGAAAGATTTATTATTAGGTTCGTTAATTATATCTTTTGCCAAAGTCTCTTTTATTTCTTCAAAAAACTGATTAATTTCATTCTGTTCAAGATGTACTTTCGAATTGTTTAACTCCTGTTCCATAATTATCATTTTAGTTATCAAAATAATTATATGACAGGCAAACGTTTTGGTGCTGATTAGCAATGCCAATTTTTATATGTTTGTTTAATCAATTGGCGCCGCAAACATACAGCACATTCACTCCATAATAAGAATACAAAAAGTTAAAAGGAGAAATAAGTATATAAGCGGTTATATAAATTATATAAGTGCTTATATAAGCAGGTTTAAGCTGATTTAAAATTATTTTATAGCACGCGCTTTTGCTACAAAGTCTTTTCCAAATTTTATTTTTATATCATCAATAGCTTTATACAAATTTGTTTTCTTCGAAACATCATCAAACAGATTTCCCTGCATAGTTATATTAGTAAAATCTGTTAAACGCACGCCAAGCAACCGAACAGGTTTTCCTTTTTTATATAGTTTATGAAAAAGATCAATTGCTGCGGGAATTAATTCATCATCCCTGAAAGTATAATCAATTGCAATTTGTTTTGAAGTGGTTTCAAAATTTGGATAACGGATTTTTACCGCAATACAACCTGCAAGCTTTGCATCCTGTCTTAATTCAAATGCAACTTTTTCCGTCATTCTAACTAATTCACTTAATAAAAATTGTACATCGCTGGTATTTGTTTCAAAAGTGTTTTCCGTTGAAATAGATTTCGCTTCATGCCATTCATTCACGCTTCCAAAATGCAAACCCTGTGCTTTGTTCCATAAATCAAAACCCCATTTTCCTAAATACATTTCCAATTCAGATTGTGATTTAGAAAGAATATCGCCGATAAACTCAATTCCCATTTCATTTAAAATAGATAAAGTGTGATTGCCAACACCGGGAATTTTTTTAACAGGTAATGGTGCAAGAAATTCTTTTTCTTTTCCATGCTGAATAAAAAGGTAGCCGTTTGGTTTCGCTTCATCAGTAGCAATTTTTGCTATTAGTTTATTGCTGGCAAGTCCGAATGAAATAGGAAGCTTTGTTTCATTTATAATTTCTTCGCGTAAATCAATAGTCCATTTAAACGGATCAAAAAATTTATCCATTCCGGTAAGATCAATATAAAATTCATCAATGCTTGCCTTCTGAAATTTTGGCGCTTTTGCTGCAATAATTTGTGTAACCCAGTTTGAAAATTTGCCGTATTGCTTATGCGTTCCGCGAACAAGTATTGCATGTGGACAAAGCTGCATCGCTTTTTTCATAGGCATCGCAGAATGAACGCCGTATTTTCTTGCTTCATAACTGCAGGTAGTTACAACACCCCTGTCTCTTGATCCGCCAACAATTACGGCTTTTCCTTTAAGTGTTGGATCATTAATCATTTCAACACTTACAAAAAAAGAATCCAAATCAAGATGCGCTATATACGTTTTAACAGCCATAAAGATTGAAAGTATAATTTTTAAGTGATTAGCAAATCACTTAAAATAAAAAAGGTTTCTGTTTAGAAACCTTTCATTCATTTTTATGAATTATTACTGATCGTCGTCATCCGTTTTGTCTTTGCGCATTTCCTGCATTTTCTGCATTTGTTCTTTTGTTAAGATAGCTTTTAAACGCAACTTCATTTGTTCTCTTAAAGGTTTAGCTTGTTCTTTTTTTTGAGTTGCTGAAAGCGAGGAGTTTTGGGTTATAGCTTTGATTTTATCTTTAAATTCCTGGCGTATTGAAACAACAGAATCCGCCTGAACATCGGTTAAGTGTAAAGAATCTTTCAGCATCTGCCGCGTTTCCTTTCCTTGTTTACCGTTCATTGACTTTTGAGGTGTTTGTGCGTGTGCAGAAAAGATTAAG
>JAICKT010000490.1 GCA_025927795.1 Parafilimonas sp.
ATAAAAAAAGCAATATTAAATACAGTGCATGCTTATACCGCTTCGCAATCTCTCGTGGATGCGCCGAATAAAAAGAGAACCAGGATGGGACGTGCAGCAGCAATAAATTTAGTGCCGGCTACAACAGGTGCAGCAAAAGCAACAATAAAAGCGCTGCCAAAGTTTGAAGGAAAATTTGATGGAATCGCCATTCGCACACCGGTAACTGTTGGCTCTATTTCAGACATTACTTTTGTTGCTTCAAAAAATACTTCTGTTGAAGAAATTAATAATATTCTTACAGAGGAATCAAAGACGGACAGGTATAAATCTATAGTATCTGTTTCAAATGAACCATTGGTTTCTTCTGATATTGTAAAATGTTCTTTTGCTGCTATTGTTGATTTGGAAATGACAAAAGTGGTAGATGGTGATTTAGTGAAAGTGCTGGCGTGGTACGATAATGAATGGGGATTTACCAATCAAATGATTCGCCAGATTTTGGAGATAAAATAAACGTCACTTTGCAGCAGGTAATTTGTTTATCTGTTTAAAACATTAGTTGCAACTTTAAACTATGCAACAAAAGTTATAGCCAAATTCTGCGCAATAAAATATTCTAATCAGTTTCTAATTCCTTCTTAACGGGCTGCTAATTTCTACATTGTATTTTGCCCTTAGCTTTCATTATGATATTTTAAATCATAATCAAATAAAGTATTTTGAAGTGATGAGTTAATCACATTCAAATCAAAAAAAAGAATTTAAAAATTGCTATTAAAACTTAAACACAAATAAATGACAACACAAATTTTATTCATCATCATTGCCGGAATAATATTATTCTTTTTTCTTGGTATAAAAATAGTTCGCCCAACACATAGAGGATTAATAGAACGATTAGGCAAATATTACAAGTTTGCAAAACCCGGCTTTCACTGGATAATTCCTTTTATAGATAAGATGTATGTTGTAAACACAACTGAACAAATGGTGGATGCGCAGCCGCAGGAAATTATAACAAATGATAACCTTAATGCCAGCGTAGATGCACAGGTTTATTTCAAAGTAATTGAAACAGAAGAAAGCGTAAAAAGTTCTCAGTATAATGTAAATGATTATAAACGGCAGATTGTAAATCTTGCCCGCACAACGCTTAGAAATATTATCGGAACACTTACATTAAGGTCTGCCAACAGCGAAAGAGGAAAAATAAATTCTGAACTGCATAACACATTACGCCATGAAACCTCAAACTGGGGCATTGTAATTGTGCGTACTGAATTAAAGGAAATAGACCCGCCGCGGGATGTGCAGGATACAATGAATAAAGTGGTGAAAGCAGAAAATGAAAAAATTGCTGCTATTGATTATGCCACAGCAACAGAAACTGCAGCGGATGGTGTAAAGCGTGCAAAGATTAAAGAAGCAGAAGGTTATAAACGCGCCAAGGTACTGCATGCCGAAGGAGAAGCAGAAGCAATTATGCTGGTGAATGAAGCTGCAGATAAATATTTTACAGGAAATGCACAGCTATTAAAAAAATTAGAAACTGTTGAAGCTTCATTTAAAGCGAATGCAAAAATTGTTGTTCCGATGGGTTCGGAGCTGGTAAATATTATTGGTGAAATGGCTGGCGTATTGCCGATTCATACAACAAAGAATGGAAATGGAAAGAGCAAGGATATGTTTCTTTCAACGCCGGTATAATTTTACAAATGATGAATGCAAATATTTAAAAGATGAAAATTAAAATTAAAAGAGTATATGAAAAGCCATCAAAAGAAGATGGAACACGCATTCTTGTGGACAGGCTTTGGGCAAGAGGTCTCACAAAAGAAAAGGCAGCTATTGATTTATGGCTGAAGGATATTGCTCCGAGCACAGAACTTAGAAAATGGTTTGCGCATGACCCAAAGAAGTGGAGTGAATTCAGAAAAAAATATTTGCAGGAACTTAAAGAAAATAAAGAACAGGTTTCAATTATAAAAGAGCATTTGAAAAAAGGAACAGTTACATTGGTTTATGGCGCAAAAGATGAGGAACATAATGAAGCGCAGGTTCTGGAAGAATTGCTTAATCGCTAATTAATAAATGATTTAAACATTAAAATATGGAAATGAAAAAAATATTAATCGCACTCGACAATAATGTGGGCGCTCAAAAAGTTGCAGCAGGCGGATATGAGTTATCGGAAGCTTTGCATGCACATACTATTTTGATGCACGTAACTTCTGATTCAACCTACTATTCATCTCTCAATTATTCGCCTATCATGGGTTTTGATGCTTACAGCACCTCAGATGTTGAGCAAACAAATGCTGTTGACGAATTAAAAAGAACAGCGCAGGATTATTTGGATAATGCTAAGCTGAGTTTGGGTGATGAAACAATTGAAACAGTTTTAAAAGAGGGAGATTATGCAGAAAATATTTTGCAAACAGCAAAAGAAGTGAATGCAGATATAATAGTGGTTGGAACACACAGCCGCAAAGGGCTTGATAAAGTATTGCTGGGAAGTGTGGCTGAAAAAGTTTTGCGTCACTCAACAATACCGCTGTTTATAATTCCGGTAAAAGCCGGTGATGAAGAATAAATAGTTTTAGTCAATCGTAAAAAATAAAATTGCGAAGAACAATTTATTCTGAATGGAGCATAAAAAATATTTCGGGTAACTTATACCATTCCGATGATAATTTTTTATGCTGAATTCGCTGTGAAAAATAATAAAAAATACATGAAAGAAACAGTTACTAATATTCAGGATTTAGCTGCAGCAGCTTATCCCGATGAAGAGCATATTGTAAAAATTTTGGAAACAGAATATGTTACACATAATGTAAAACGCTTTAAGCTAACGAAGCCGGATTCTTATAAATTCAAACCCGGTCAGGCAACAGATATTGTCATTAATCTTCCCGCATGGAAAGAAGAGCGAAGACCTTTTACGTTTACCGGTCTCAACGATTGGGATACACTGGAATTTACCATTAAAATTTATAACGACCATAATGGCGTAACCAATGAATTAGGAAAACTTCATGCAGGAG
>JAICKT010000035.1 GCA_025927795.1 Parafilimonas sp.
ATAACCGAGCTTGATAAAAATTACAGCTCTAAAAATCCCGAAAATGATATAACCATTTATCGCATCATGCAGGAACTTTGTGGCAACATAATAAAGCATAGTCACGCAACGCAGCTAAAAATAACATCGCATATAGAAAACAACATTTTAACTTTCACTATCCAACATAATGGTAAAGGATTAACGCAGGATGAATTTGAAAAACTGCGTTACGAAGGCAAAGGATTAGGCTTAAAGAATATTCAGAACCGGATTATTTTATTGAAAGGCAAAATTAATTTTGAAAGAAATGAAAATGCAAACACTATTACATTAATTATACCTGTAAATGCGCTGCTATGAAACCAATTACTATTGCAATTGCAGACGATTACAAAATATACAGAGATGGGTTAAAGCTGTGCTTAGGTGCTGATAATAATTTACAGATTTTGTTTGAGGCTGATAATGGTGAAGAATTAATGGAAGCACTTAAAACGCAGCAGCCAGATATTATAATTATGGATTTAAACATGCCGCTGCTCGATGGAATGGAAGCAACAAAACTAATTAGCAAAAAATATGAACAAATAAAAGTTCTTGTAATAACCATGTATGATAATGATAAGTTTATTATTAACCTGATGGAAAATGGAGCGCATGGTTATTTGCTAAAAAATGCGGAGCCAAAAGAAATAATAAAAGCTATTTACGCTGTACATGAAAACGGTTATTACTTTAATGACCTTGTGAATAAAGCGCTGCTAAAAAAACTTGTGATGAAAAATAACTTGAAACCTTCTTTCAACCACAATATTGAATTAACCGAAAGAGAACAAGAGGTTTTAAAAATGATTTGCGAAGAAAAAACTGCTGCAGAAATAGGGAAGGAGATTTTTCTCAGCCCGCGTTCGGTTGAAGGAATTCGCACACGATTGATAGAAAAAGTTGGAGTAAGAAATACTGCCGGGCTCGTTATGTTTGCAGTTAAGAACGGTTTAGCGGATTAATAATGTCAATTATTTCCAAAAAACTTTCTTAAAAGCTTGTCTGGTATAAGCAATACACATAACTTTGCGCTCCCAAAATGAAAATTTTGGTTTGAATTATGTCTCAGCGAATCAGAATAAAATTACAGTCATACGATCACAACCTGGTTGATAAATCAGCTGAAAAGATTGTAAAAACTGTACGCAGCACAGGTGCGGTAGTAACAGGACCAATTCCTCTACCAACACACAAAAGAATTTTTACTGTTCTTCGTTCACCACATGTAAACAAGAAAAGTCGTGAACAGTTTCAGTTGGCAACGCACAAACGTTTATTGGATATCTATACTTCTTCATCAAGAACTGTAGATGCATTGAGTAAACTTGATTTGCCAAGTGGTGTAGAAGTTGAGATTAAAGCATAAAGCCCCCATCCCCTAAAGGGGGGTAAGGCAACAGTTCTTATAAATAATTTATCTCTCAATTCTGTAATCAGAAAAAAAGAGCTCTGAAAATAAACTAATCGATGTACTAATTCCCTTTAGGGTTAGGGCATCGGGTACATATAAACAAGCCCTTCGAGGTTTGTTTACTGCCGGTACTTCTCTCCCAAATACTTTTGGGAAACAAAAGAAAAGGTCGGTGGCAAACAGGGATTGAATTCCGATTTTTCCTTCGGGATGTCCTTATAACCATGCGGGGCAAAAACCGCAAATAAATGAAAGGAATTATTGGAAAAAAGATTGGGATGACCAGCATCTTCACTCCCGATGGAAAGCAAACAGCTTGCACCATCATTGAAGCTGGTCCTTGCGTAGTAACCCAGGTTAAAACAAAAGACACTGATGGTTACACTTCTCTTCAGCTCGCTTTCGGAGACAAAAACGAAAAGCATTCTATTAAAGCTGAAACAAATCACTTCTCAAAAGCTAATACTGCTCCTAAAAAGTTCGTAAAAGAATTCCGCGATTATAATATTTCCAAAGCTTTAGGTGAAACTATCACTGTTGACATTTTTTCTGAAGGTGAAAATGTTGAGGTGGTTGGTACATCAAAGGGTAAGGGTTTCCAGGGCGTAGTTAAACGTCATGGATTTCACGGTGTGGGTGGACAATCACATGGTCAGCATGACCGTTCAAGAGCACCGGGTTCAATCGGTAACTCTTCTGATGCTTCACGTGTATTTAAGGGCGTACGTATGGCAGGAAGAATGGGCAGCGACCGTGTTAAGCTGAAAGGTTTGAAAGTGGTAAAAATATTTCCTGATAAAAATTATATTCTTATCAGCGGTTCTGTGCCGGGTCACAACGGCTCTATTGTTTTAATTCAGAAATAAATTAGAAGAAATGCAAGTTGATGTTTTAAATATAAAAGGCGAGAAGACCGGCAGAACATTAGAATTGCCTGATGATATTTTTGGTGTTGAACCAAATGACCATGTAATTTATCTAGCAGTTAAACAATACCTGGCTGCACAACGCCAGGGCACACATAAGGTAAAAACACGTGCTGAAGTGCATGGTGCAAGCCGTAAGCTTCATCGCCAGAAAGGTACCGGTGGTTCAAGAAAAGGTAACATCAGGAACCCATTATATAAAGGTGGTGGTACTGTGTTTGGTCCTAAGCCGCACAGTTATGATTTCAAGCTGAATAAAAAAGTAAAGGACTTAGCTAAGGTTAGCGCTTTATCACACAAAACAAAAAATAATGCGCTTGTAGTGGTTGAAGATTTTAAGCTGGATGCACCTAAAACAAAACAGGTTACTGATAGTTTCAAAAGCTTGAAGATTAACGATAAGAAAATATTGTTTGTTGTTGATGAATTTAACGACAACCTGTTTTTAAGTCTTCGTAATATATCGAAAGTTGAGAGCACAGTTTTAGCCGATTTAAATACTTATGATATAGTAAATGCAGATGTTTTAGTGTTGACGGAAAACTCAGCAAAAATCTTTATAGAAGAAGCAGAAGAGGCAACAGCAGAAGCATAATTGAATAACATTTCAATAAAAGAAAAATGCAATTAGCAGAAGTTTTAATAAAACCGATACTTACAGAAAAAGCAAATGCGCAACAGGAAAAGTTGAAGCGTTATGCTTTTAAAGTAAATCGTAAAGCAAACAAGCTTGAGATTAAAAAAGCGGTTGAAGATTTTTATGGTGTGGCTGTAGTAAATGTAAATACTTTGGTTGCGCCCGGAAAAAATAAAACACGTTTTACAAAAGCGGGTTATATTAAAGGTGTTAGACCAGCTTATAAAAAAGCATTGGTAACATTAGCAGAAGGTGATACAATTGATTTGTACGCGAATATTTAAAGCCCCCAACCCCTAAAGGGGAGTAAGGCAAAGAGTAATGGCATTCAGTTGCCGCAAAAATTGAAATAATTATTAACCGCCCAAATTATTTGGGTCTTAAAAAGTCCCTTTAGGGATTTAGGGTACTATGGCATTAAAAAAATATAAACCGGTTACAGCAGGCACACGTTGGAGAATTGGCAATGCGTATGCTGAACTTACATCTGATACACCTGAAAAAAGTTTGCTGGAGCCCCAACACCAAAAAGCTGGTCGTAATGCACAAGGACACCGCTCTATGCGTTATAAAGGTGGTGGTCATAAAAAGAAATATCGTATTGTAGATTTCAAGCGTAATAAAAAAGATATTGAAGCGAAAGTATTGACGATTGAATATGACCCAAATCGTTCTGCATTCATTGCTTTGGTTGAATATACTGATGGTGAAAAAAGATACATTATTGCACCGCAAGGCTTGCAGGTTGGTACCACAATTATTGCTGGTGATGCAGTAACACCTGAAGTCGGAAATGCATTGCAGTTAAAAAATATGCCTCTTGGTACAAATGTGCATAATATTGAAATGCAACCCGGTCATGGTGGAAAGTTAGCAAGAAGTGCAGGTTCATCTGCACAGCTTAATGCAAAAGAAGAAAAATATGCGGTATTAAAAATGCCTTCCGGTGAATTAAGAAGGGTGCTGATTAACTGTTATGCAACTGTTGGTGTTGTTTCAAACAGCGACCACAATTTGCAGACAATGGGTAAGGCAGGAAGAAATCGCTGGAGAGGTATTCGCCCACGTAACCGCGGTGTTGCCATGAACCCTGTTGACCATCCAATGGGTGGTGGTGAAGGTAAAGCTTCAGGTGGTCATCCAAGAAGCAGAACGGGTAAATATGCAAAAGGCGAAATAACAAGAAAGCATGGTAAGAGCAGTAATAAGCTTATCCTGCAAAGAAAGAATGGAAGAAAAATCTCTAAATAATTAATTAGAAATCGTAAACAAAATATAAATGGGTCGTTCGATTAAAAAAGGTCCTTATGTTGATGTAAAGCTTGATAAAAAGGTTACAAACATTAACGAAGGAAAAAATAAAAAATCAGTGATTAAAACATGGAGCCGTCGCTCTACTATTACTCCTGATTTTGTTGGTCATACTTTCGCTGTGCATAACGGAAATAAATTTATTCCGGTATATATAACAGAATTTATGGTAGGTCATAAATTAGGTGAATTTGCACCAACAAGAAACTTTAGAGCACACTCAGGTAATAAACAATAATTGTGTTTGATGTTGCAAGACATCAAATAAAAAAATAAAAATGGAAGCAGTAGCAAAACTTAGAAATTATCCGACAGGTCCGCGCAAAATGCGTTTGCTGGCTGATGTTATTCGTGGCATGCAGGTTGAAAAAGCACTTGGCATTTTAGAACATCATCCGCAACACAACGCAACACCGTTGGCAAAACTTTTAAGAAGTGCCATCAGTAACTGGCAACAGGCAAACACAGATGCAAATGCAGCCGATGCAAATCTTTTTGTAAAGACAGTTTTTGTTGATGGCGGCAGAACATTAAAGCGTATGCGCCCGGCACCACAAGGTCGTGGTTACAGAGTGCGCAAACGCAGCAATCATGTAACAATAATTGTTGATAGTAAATAAATTTGAAAATTAGTCAATTTGAAGATTTGAAAATGATTTTCAGTTGACGCATTAAACTAAAAATAAAAGGTTTGAAAGATTTGAGTTCGGCATTAGCACATTATCAAATCTTCAAATTTTCAAACTCAAAATATGGGTCAAAAAGCAAATCCAATTGGTAACCGGTTAGGTATTATCCGTGGATGGGAAAGCAACTGGTATGGCAGCAAAAAAGATTTCGCCAAGAAGCTCATCGAGGATAATAAAATAAGAAATTATCTCAATGCGCGTATCAACAAAGGCGGTATTTCTAAAATCGTTATTGAGCGCACATTAGGTAAGTTGATTGTAACGATACATACATCAAAACCGGGAATCATTATTGGTAAAGGCGGCGGTGAAGTTGACAGGATTAAAGAAGAGTTGAAAAAGCTTACGAACAATGAAGATGTTCAGATAAACATTCTTGAAATTCGCCGCCCTGAATTAGATGCAATGATTGTTGCAGATAACATTGCACGCCAGATTGAAAACCGCATCAATTATAAAAGAGCTATTAAAATGGCAATTGCTTCATCACTTCGTATGGGTGCTGAAGGAATTAAAGTGAAAGTTGCTGGTCGTTTAGGTGGTGCAGAAATAGCACGTACCGAAGAGATAAAACAAGGTCGTACACCATTACATACTTTCCGTATGGACATTGATTATGCAAATGTTTTTGCATTAACAGTATATGGCAAAATCGGAATTAAAGTATGGATTTGTAAAGGTGAAGTTTTAGGCAAGCGTGAACTCAATCCAAACTTTATTGGTGGCAAGAGTGATGTAAGTGATAGGAGAGAAAGAAGACCTGGTGGTGATAGGGATAGAGGTGATGACCGTCGTGACCATGGCAGAGATAATCGCGGTGGCGGAAGAAGAGATAATAGAAGATAGAGAGCTCTTAGCCGTTGGCTTTTAGCTGATGGCTTAGAAATAAAAATTAATTAACGCTAATAGCTAAAAGCTAGAAGCTAAAAGCTTAACAAATGTTACAGCCAAAGAGAACGAAACACAGAAAAGCACAGAAGGGAAGAATTCGCAGCGTTGCAAAACGTGGTACATCTATAGCTTTTGGTTCTTATGCATTAAAATCATTAGAGCCGATATGGTTAACCAACAGGCAAATTGAAGCTGCGCGCCAGGCTTTAACACGTGCTATGAAACGTGAAGGAAATGTTTGGATTCGCATATTCCCTGACAAGCCAATCACACGCAAACCACTTGAAGTGAGAATGGGTAAAGGAAAAGGTAATCCTGAATTTTGGGCTGCTGTAGTAGAACCAGGTCGTATTTTATTTGAGTGTGATGGCGTATCAGAACAGGTAGCACAGGAAGCAATGCATTTGGCTGCACAAAAGCTTCCCATCAAAACAAAATTTATTGCAAGAAGAGATTTGCAGGCTTAATATAAAAAGAATAAATTTTTAGCAATGGCAAACAGAATAGAATTTAATAAAAGCTTGAAAGATTTGAATGAGCAGGATTTGAAAGCTCGCATTACAGAAGATAAGCTTCGTTTAAAAAAGCTTGAATTTGCTCATGCAATTTCACCGCTTGAAAATCCTTTGAGCATTCGCGGTTTACGCAAAGACATTGCACGTTTGCAAACAGAATTAAAGCAAAGAACATTACAAGCATAATATAATGGCAGAAGAAACGCAATCAGCAGAAACAAAATCTGCAGAAAGAAATTTACGCAAAACAAGAACCGGCGTAGTTCGCAGCAGCAAAATGGATAAGACCATAATAGTTTCTGTTGAAAGAAGGGTAAAGCATCCTATCTACGGTAAGTTCGTGAAAAAGACAACAAAGTTTCACGCACATGATGAAAAAAATGAGTGTGGTGTTGGCGACATCGTGAGAATTATGGAAACTCGTCCGTTAAGTAAAACAAAGCGTTGGCGTTTAGTAGAGATTGTTGAGAAAGCGAAATAGTTAATTGCAAATCTGCAATTTCAAATTTTAAATTTTAAAGAAATGATTCAGCAGGAAAGTCGTCTAAGTGTAGCAGATAACAGCGGAGCTAAAGAAGTTTTATGTATTCGTGTATTAGGCAACAGCGGACAAGATTATGCAAAGATTGGCGACAAAATAGTTGTTACAGTTAAAGATGCAATTCCGAGTGGCGGCATAAAAAAAGGAACAGTTTCAAAAGCAGTTATTGTTCGCACTACAAATAAATTAAGAAGAAAAGATGGTTCTTATATACGGTTCGATGATAATGCTGTTGTGCTGCTGAATGCTTCTGATGAGCCACGTGGTACGCGTATTTTCGGACCCGTAGCAAGAGAGCTTCGTGATAAAGGTTACATGAAAATTATTTCACTGGCGCCTGAAGTTTTATAAATAAGCTGTTGGCTGGTGGCTGTTAGCCATTAGCTGATTTTGAAAATAAAAAATGGTTGGCTAATAGCTAACCGCTAAAGGCTAAAAGCTAAGATATGAACAGGTTTAAACCAAAGTTTAATATAAAGAAAGGAGACATGGTTATTGTTATTTCAGGTAACAATAAACCACGTAAAGAAGATGGTAAGACAATTTATAAACCACGCAAGGTTTTAAAAGTTTTACCTGATGATGCGCGTATTGTTGTTGAAGGTGTTGGAATGATGACACGTCATACAAAACCATCAGCAAAAAATACAAAAGGCGGATTGGTAAAAAGAGAAGCTCCGATTCATATAAGCAATGTTATGCTTTGGGATGCAAAAGCAGGTGTGCCGACAAAAGTAAAACGCACCCGCAACGAAGAGGGAAAATTAGTTCGTACTTCAAAAAAATCAGGGGAGGTAATTAAATAATGGCTGAACAAAAATATACGCCAAGATTGGCAAAGAAATATAAAGATGAAGTTGTACCTGTGTTGGTAAAAAAGTTTGGTTTTAAAAGCATCATGCAAACACCAAAGCTTGAAAAAATCTGCATTAACCGCGGTGTGAATGGTGCTGTTGCTGATAAAAAATTGGTTGATGTTGCAGTAGAAGAGCTTTCGCAAATTAGTGGTCAGAAAGCAATACCAACATTCAGCAAAAAAGATATTTCAAACTTTAAGTTGCGTAAAGGTGTTCCCATTGGTGCAAGAGTAACATTGCGTGGTGTAAAAATGTATGAGTTCTTAGATAGACTGATTTCTGTAGCATTACCACGTGTACGTGATTTTAAAGGCATTAACGATAAATCTTTTGATGGTCGTGGTAATTATACTTTGGGTGTTACTGAACAAATCATTTTTCCTGAAATTGATATTGATAAAGTGAACAAGATTACAGGGATGGATATTACGTTTGTAACATCAGGAAAAAATAATGAAGAAGCATACGAGTTGTTGAAAGAATTAGGTATGCCTTTCAAAAAACAATAAATACTTAAGATTAAAAATAATTATGGCAAAAAAATCAATTGAAGCCAGGCAAAGAAAAAGAGAACGTATGGTTGCTCAGTATGCAGCTAAACGCGCTGAGTTGAAAGCTGCGGGTGACTATGCTGCGCTTGATAAATTACCAAAGAATGCATCACCTGTTCGCTTGCATAACCGTTGTGCATTAACAGGTCGTCCGAGAGGATATGTTGGATATTTTGGTATATCAAGAATTATGTTTCGCGATATGGCTTTAGCCGGAAAAATACCAGGTGTAAAAAAAGCAAGCTGGTAAAATCAATTTATAATATTTCAATTTGAATTATAATGGTAACTGATCCTATAGCAGATTTTTTAACAAGAGTTCGTAATGCGCAGATGGCTGGTCATCGTGTAGTGGATATTCCTGCGTCTAATTTAAAGAAGCGTATTACCGAGATTTTGTACGATCAAGGATACATCTTAAAATACAAGTTTGAAGATGACAATAAACAAGGCGTTATTAAAATTGCTTTGAAGTACGATCCTCAAACAAAACAGCCTGCTATCCGTTCGCTGGAAAGAGTAAGTCGTCCGGGTTTAAGACAATATTCTAAGCCAACAGATTTTAAAAGGGTAATCAATGGTTTGGGTATTGCTATCGTAAGCACTTCAAAAGGTGTGATGACAGATAAGCAAGCGAAAGCGCAGAATGTAGGCGGTGAAGTATTATGTCATATTTCTTAATTATCAGAAATAAATTTTTATGTCTCGAATAGGTAAAGCTCCGGTTAATGTTCCAAAAGGTGTAACCATCACTGTTGGAAAAGATAATGTGATAACAGTGAAAGGACCAAAGGGTGAATTAAAAGAATCAATTGACAGAGATATTACTGTTGAGTCAACTGACGGAGTTGTAAATATTATGCGTCCTACTGACCAAATTCGCCATCGTGCAATGCATGGCTTATACAGAGCCTTAATTGCAAACATGGTAAAAGGTGTTACTGATGGTTATAAAAAAGAACTTGAATTAGTGGGTGTAGGTTTTAAGGCCTCAAACCAGGGTAATGTATTGGACCTTTCCTTAGGTTATTCTCACAATATTATTTTCGAAGTGCCTAAGGAATTAAAAGTTGCAACAGCAACTGAAAAAGGTCAGAATCCAAAAATTGTTTTGGAAGGAACTGACAAGCAATTGCTCGGTCAGGTTGCTGCTAAAATTCGCGGCTTACGTAAACCTGAGCCGTACAAAGGGAAAGGTGTTAAGTATTCAACAGAAACAATTCGTCGTAAAGCTGGTAAAGCAGCAGGTAAATAAATTATTATGGATAAAGTTTTAAGAAGACAGAAAATCCGCTATCGTGTACGAAAAAATGCGATAGGCACAACTGAAAAGCCAAGGCTTTCTGTTTTCAGAAGCAATACAGAAATATACGCACAGGTAATTGATGATGCAAATGGTAAAACATTAGTTGCAGCATCATCAAAAGATAAAGATATCAGTGCGCAGAAAGTAAATAAAACTGAGAAATCAAAATTGGTTGGTGCAGCTATTGCACGCAAAGCAAAAGACCTCGGTATTGAAAAAGTTGTGTTTGACAGAAGTGGCTATTTGTATCATGGTCGTGTAAAAGCAATTGCTGATGGAGCTCGTGAAGGAGGACTTCAATTTTAAATTTTAGATTTCAGATTTACGATTTTTAAACTCGTAAATCGTAACTCGTAAATAGTAAATATTAAATGTCAAAGATTAACGTAAATAAAGTTAAGCCAGGTGGTGAAGTAGAACTAAAAGAAAAAGTTGTTGCTGTAAATCGTGTTGTAAAAACAACAAAAGGCGGACGCACTTTTAGTTTCTCAGCACTTGTTGTTGTAGGAAATGAAAATGGTGTTGTTGGACAGGGTTTGGGCAAAGCGAAAGAAGTGCAGGAAGCAATTACAAAAGGTATTGAAGATGCAAAGAAAAATTTGATAAGAGTTCCTATAATGCATGGCACTATTCCTCATGACCAGCTTGCAAAGGAAGGTGCTGCTAAAGTTTTAATTAAACCTGCTGCACATGGTACTGGTGTAATTGCCGGAGGCAGCATGCGTGCTGTATTGGAAAGTGCAGGTGTTACAGATGTGTTGGCAAAGAGCCTTGGTTCTGCAAATCCACATAACGTGGTAAAAGCAACTATAAAAGCACTTATGCTTTTAAGAGAACCAATACAGGTTTCTAAAGAACGTAATTTAAAATTAAGCAGAGTATTTCAAGGTTAATTGAAAAGACTTCGATAATGAAAAAGATTAAAATCACACAGATAAAAAGCGGTATTGACAGACCTGAGCGTCAGAAAAAAACATTGAAAGCTTTAGGTTTAACTAAACTTCATTCAACAAAAGAAGTAGAAGCAACACCGCAAGTTTTAGGAATGGTTCGCAAAGTGGATCATCTTGTAAAAGTTGAAGAGTTATCATAACGATTGCTTGTAATTATTTTTTAAGCGAGGGAATGATTCCCGTTAAGTAAAATCATATATCATGCAACTACACAATTTAAAACCCGCAGAAGGTTCAGTTCACAAACAGAAAAGATTAGGGCGCGGAGAAGCCAGCGGTAAAGGCGGCACCTCAACAAAAGGGAATAAAGGTGGGCAAAGCCGTGCCGGCTACAAAAGTAAAATGGCGCATGAAGGCGGACAGATGCCTATTCAACGCCGCTTACCAAAACGCGGGTTTAAGAACAATAATAAAATAGAATACAAAGTTTTTAATCTCGGACAAATTGATTCGCTAAATGAGCGATATAATTTGTCTGAATTTACTTTAGAAAATTTATATAGTAACGGGCTTGTTGGCAAAACAGATAAAGTAAAAATTTTAGGCAGCGGCGAATTAAAATCTAAGCTTAGTTTTAAAGTAAACGCTGTTAGTGAAAAGGCAAAATCTGCCATAGAAAGCGCCGGCGGAAGTATAGAAATTTTAAAGTAATTTTTTTGCCGATATTTGTCAGCGCAATTAATGATGTTGCACTTATCTATTAAATTTTATCAGTGAAAAAATTTATTCAAACAATTAAGAATATCTGGAGCATTGAAGAGCTGCGGGATAAGATTATTAAAACGCTTGTTCTTATTCTTGTTTATAGAATTGGTGTGCATATTGTGCTGCCAGGTCTCGATCCAAACAAATTAGATCAGGCTGCGGCCAGCACAGGCAATAATGGATTGCTTGGCTTGTTTGATACTTTTGCAGGTGGTGCATTTTCTCATGCCTCCATTTTTGCATTGGGTGTAATGCCCTACATTTCTGCATCCATATTTATGCAATTAGCGACCATATTGGTACCTCAAATGCAAAAGATGCAGAAAGAAGGAGAGAGTGGCAGAAAAAAGATTAACCAATGGACACGCTATTTAACTGTTGGCGTTACTGCACTGCAGGCAAGTGCTTATGTTGCTTATCTTAAAAGCCCTTCTTACGCTGTTGCATTATTGCCGTCATATCAGCCTTATTTTTTTGCATCCACTATAATTGTTCTCACAGCAGGTACTTTGTTTGTAATGTGGTTGGGTGAAAAAATTCAAGATAAAGGTTTAGGTAACGGTACTTCTATCATTATTATGATTGGAATTTTAGGGCGTTTCCCTCAAGCTGTTATACAAGAGTTTCAAAGCAAACAACAAAGCGGTGGCGGTGGTTTATTAATCTTTCTTATTGAAATAGCTGTTTTAGTTGGAATTATTATGGGGCTTGTTGTTTTAATCCAAGGCGTTCGTAAAATTCCCATAAATTATGCGAAACAAATTATTGGCAATCGTCAGTTTGGTGGTGCAAGACAATTTTTACCGGTGAAAGTAAACAGTGCCGGTGTAATGCCTATCATTTTCGCACAGGCAATTATGTTTCTTCCAACGTTATTTTCATTCACTAACATTCAGTCCGCTACAGGCATAGTAAAAATATTTTCAAGCAGCAGCAACCCGTGGTACATGGTTATTTATGGTGTGATGGTTATTGCATTTACATTCCTGTACACTGCGCTTATCTTCAATCCAAAACAAATGAGTGAAGATTTAAAACGCAACAATGGATTTATACCTGGGGTAAAGCCCGGTCAACCTACTGCTGATTACATTGGTTCCATTATGGATAAAATTACTTTGCCCGGCGCGGTGCTTCTTGCCGTTGTTGGTATTTTACCTGGTTTTGCTCAAATGCTTGGCGTACAGCAAGGCTTTAGTACGTTTTATGGCGGCACTTCTTTATTAATTATGGTGGGTGTTATTTTAGATACGTTGCAGCAAATAGAAACGCATCTTTTAATGCGGCAATATGATGGGTTAATGAAAGGCGGCCGTTTACAGGGAAGGCAAACAGTTTCACCAGCATCTAACTTTTAATTTATCAATAAAAAAAATTTAAACCCGTTATTTATAGCGGGTTTTTTTATTCATATTTTTATTGAATTTTTAAATAACATGGCGAAGCCGTACATAATTCTTGTTTTGCTTTGGATTATATTTTGTGTTCTGCATAGTTTATTTGCGAATGAAAGATGGAAGAAAAAAATGCAAATGGTTTTAAAGAAGAACTATAAATTTTACAGAATAGCATATTCTTTTTTTGCTTTAATCACACTGGCAATCGTTGTTACATACAATTTCTCTATGCAAAGTTTTCTTTTATGGAATGTAAATATTATTGAACAGGTAATTGCTGTTACTTGTATGTTAAGTTGCGGTACAATAATGTTTTTATTCACCCGAAAATTTTTCTTTGACTTAAGTGGTGCTGATGTATTTCAAAAAAAACAATCATCTCGAGAGCTCATTAAAACAAATCTCTATAAATATGTGCGGCATCCCTTATATAGCGCTACGCTTGGATTTATATGGAGCATTTTTTTGTACAGCCCTTTGTTGAGCAATTTAATTTCATGCATTTGTATAACTGCTTATACAATTGCAGGTATTTATATCGAAGAAAAAAAATTGGTGTATGAGTTTGGTGATAATTATATCAGCTACCGTTCTCAAACACCAATGCTAATTCCTAAAATTTTTGTTTAGTTAATTATAGTATTCTAATACTATAATTATTGATTATAGTACTGTAGTACTATATTGAAAAAATATTTGCCGATAAATAAAATTGTTGATCTATAAGTTTAATTTTTTCATTAACTCTTCCTTCCACTTTTTATAATAAGTATCATATTCATTATTTTCTTTGGGTTCAACAATTTTTAATCGCTTCATGTTTTTAAATGCTTCTTTTTCGTTTGAATAAATTTTTGCACCAATACCTGCACCCAATGCGGCGCCAATGCTTCCATCGTTCTCAAACAATTCAACAGATGTATTTGTTGTGTTTACAAATGCATCAATAAATACATCACTTAAAAACATATTTGCTCTTCCGGCGCGAATAATGTTTGGCTGAATATTATTTTCACGCATAATATCAAGTCCGTAACGAAACGCATAAGCAATGCCTTCGTGTACTGCACGGTAAACATGTGCAGGTGTATGTTTATTCAAATCTATATTTTGTATTGATGCACCCGGAATTTTATTATTCAGCATGCGCTCAGCACCATTACCAAAAGGTATAACAAATAAACCATCGCTTCCTGCAGATATGTTTGCGGCTTCTGCATTTAACTGCTGGTAAGTTTTATTTGAACCAATCAATTTTTTTATCCAGCTATTCATTATACCTGTACCGTTAATACATAGCAACACGCCAATTCTTTTTTCAGTTTCAGTTTTTGTATCATCTTCAAGAGGAGAGAAGGTTTTATAGTTCACATGCGCAAAACTGTTTACCCTGCTTTGTTTATCATAAACAAGCTTATCACTAACTGCATAAATAACGCCCGATGTTCCGGCGGTTGCGGCAACTTCACCCGGCCGCAAAACATTTAATGAAAGTGCATTATTTAATTGATCGCCGGCTTTATAACTCACCGGTATGCCTTGCTTTAAACCTAATTTATCAGCAACATCTTTTTTTAAAAAGCCATGTGTGCTAAAAACATTTTTTATTTCGGGAATGAGATTCTTATCAAACCCAAAATATTTTATTACATCTTCTGAAATATTGTTTTGTAAAAAATCCCAGAGCACACCTTCAGAAAGCGCCGAAGGTGTTGTAGTAATCTCTCCTGTTAAACGCATGGCAATAAAATCACCAGGCAGCATTGTCTTATATATCTGCTTAAATGTTTCCGGTTCATTTTCTTTAACCCATGCAAGTTTAGATGCGGTAAAATTGCCCGGTGAGTTCAAAAGATTGCATAAACATTTTTCTTCACCAATAGCATGAAAAGCTTTATCTCCATAACTAACAGCGCGGCTATCGCACCAGATAATACTGTTACGCAGCGATAGCTGTTGTTCATTTACAATTACCAATCCATGCATTTGATAAGCGATGCCAACAGCAACAATTTCTTTCGGGTTATACTTTCCGGAAACATTTGCTTTCATTAACGCCTGCTGTAAATATGCCCACCATGTATCAGGGTCTTGTTCTGCCCAACCGGTTTTTAAACTGATTATTTCAGCTTCTGTTTCGGGATAAAAAGCACTGGCAACAGATTGCTGTGTTTGCACATTTACAACAGATACTTTTACAGAGGACGTTCCAATATCAATACCTAATAAATACATCAGAAGATTTCGAACGAATATAATAAAGCTTTTAGCTTAAGCAACCAGTAAGAAATTGTTTTATGATGAATTTTAATTAAAAGCCAGAAATAAAATATAGTAATTTTAAAAAAATCTTTTTATTTGTAATCTAACCAAGCAAACCAATTTTATGAATACAGTTCTTGTACCAATAGATTTTTCAGAAACTTCATTTAATGCTGCGCGATATGCAGTTAAATTGTTAACCAATCATGCCGAAGTTGAAATTATACTTTATCACACTTTCGAAAAACCAGAAGAAGAAGAAAACCGCATTGAAGGGCTTGAAAAGTTAAAAGACGAACTGCAACAAAACCGAACGGTGAACATAAGTATTTTAACAGAGCAGGGAGATTTTCTCACAGAGTTGGAGAAGCTTGCACGTCATCGCGAAGCAGATTTAATTGTTATGGGCATAACCGGCAAATCAACTTTGGCACAGGTGTTTGTTGGAAGTAATTCGTTAAAGATGGCTGACAATAAATTTTGCCCGGTAATGATTATTCCATCTAATGCAGAGTATAGTGAAATTAAAAATGTACTGCTTGCTACCGACTTGAAAAATGTTGTAAGCACAACGCCATCTGTTCCTATTAAAAAAATATTATCAACCTTTAAAGCAAAACTTCACATCGTTAATGTAAACAGTGAGCATTATATTCAGCTTTCAGAAGAGCATGCTGCAGAGCAGGAAAAACTGAGAAATATGTTTGCTGAGTATGATCCCGAATTTTATTTTCTGAGGTTGTATGATGTTGATGACGCTATCAACCAATTTGCACAGGATAAGAAAATTGATTTGATAATTACAATCAATAAAGAACATTCACGTGTACATAAATTATTTTTTACAGGGCACACCAAAAAGTTAGCATATCAAAGTACAGTACCTGTGATGGTGGTGCATGAATAATTATTTCAATTAAAATTTAGTGCTTAATTAAGTGCGAAAAGAGAAACGTTTGAATTTTTATTTCTCATTAAACATGCTATGAAGTAATTTATGTGCTTTACCTTATCAGCACAAAAGTTCCTTTTTTAAAATAACTTTTACCGGTATAATCAATAGCGCCGGTTGTAAAAACATAGGTGCCACTGGGTTGTTTTTTTCCGTTATAAAATCCATTCCAGCCTTGCCCTTCCTGCGCTGTGCTGAAAAGTAATTGACCCCATCGATTGTATATATTAAAATACACAAACTTCTGCATACCAGTAACTGTAGGTTTTATAATATCGTTCAAGCCATCATTATTTGGCGTAAATGCTGTGGGCACAAATACATAAGGCTTCGTTTCAAATAAATAAATTCTAATACTGTCGCTGCTGGCACAGCCTTGTTCTGTTGAAACTCTTACATTATAAACAATAGTATCTAATCCGCCAGGCAAAGTAGCAACAGGATTTGAAATAAGCGCATTGCTTAAATAGGTTGAAGGAGACCATTCATAATAATCTCCGCCAGATGCATTTAATTGCAGCGGCTGACCAATTACAGCATTTGTATCATTGCCTGCAAACGCAGCCACTCTTGGAATTACATTCACAACAATCGTATCACTTACAGGCTTTAAACAGCCATCTGTATTTGTTACCGTTAAAACATAATCAGTGGTTACTTCTGGTCCTGCTATAGGCGTTAATGTATTGGTATTGATAAGTGAGTTGGCAGGCGTCCATGTAAATTTTTCTCCATCAATATTTGCATTTAACTGCGTGGTGTTGCCATAACAAATTGTTGCATCATCACCAGCATGTGAAACAGGATAAGGAACTACCTTAATAGTTTGAGAAGCATTTGCTGTGCATTTACCAACAGATGCGAGAACTGAATAATTTGTATTTGATAACGGCGCTGCTACCGGGTTTTTACTTGTTGCATCGCTCAACAGTCCCTGCGAGGGCGACCACGAAAAATATAATGCATTTGTTGATGGAGTTAGTATCACACTGTCTGTTCTGCAAATGGTAGTATCAGGAGGCAAACTTAATATAACATTATCTATCACATTTACTATTACAGTATCAACAGCAGTGCAGCCTTTATAACTTACTGTAAGATTATAAGCAGTCGTTTGTTTTGGAGATACAAAAGGCGTTGGAGAATTTATATTACTAATATTATATGCAGGTTGCCAGTTAAATTCTGCACCTGCTGTTAAAGAAGAAGATTGCAATTGAAGTGTATCTATACTGCAAATAAGCGTATCAGGAAATTTTAATGAAACATCCGGGCCAAGTGTTACATCCAGTGATTTGGTTGCAGTATCAATGCAACCTTTGGAATTAGTTGAAATAAGTGTAATATTTTTTAGACCCTCAGTTGTAAAAAGATAACTTGGATTTTGAACAGAGTCAGCAGCTTCTTCGTTAAAGTCCCAATGCCATGAATCTATAAACCCATACTTGGTTGTTGTAAGATCAGTAAATGCATAAGGATTTTTAATGCAGCTTCCGTTGATAGAAAAATCAGTTGTAAAACCAGGATAAATTTTTACATGTGTTGTGGCAGAATCTGAACAGCCTGCATCATTATGCACTGATAATTTTACAAAATAATCGCCGGTGTCTTTGTAATTATATGTTGGATGCTCAAGGCTTGAAGTATCTGTTGCAATACTGTCAATACCAAAATCCCAGAAATAATGATAACTCGGATCAGATATTTCATCCGAAAAAGTAAAATCGAAACCATCGCAGGTTATATAGGATGGCTTTAAATCGGCGCCTCCTAATTTACAATTTTCAACATCTAAATGAATTTCCTTTCTTGTATGACCAATGTAAGCGCCTTGCCTGTATTCATCAACACAAACAGCCACTACATAAGTACCAAGCTGCGATGGCGCAGTTCCACTAAAAACACCTGTGGAGGGATCAAGACTTGCATTTACACCTAAAGGGTAAATGCCTGCATACGGCGCAGAATAGGGGATAGTTGTGTATGGAGGTTCAGGTGGATTAACTACCACAGGCATATTTAAAAAACCTCCTGTTAAACCACTGCAAAGCGTATATCTTAAAGAATCGCCGTCAATATCTTTTGCACCAAGATCAAGAGTAAAATTTTCATTATAACAAATGGCTACTGTATCTCTGAAATCAAATACAGGACTGTTATCATTACTGTTTGCACCACCCGGAATTGTTAGTGTATAAGTAAGACCATAACTGTTAGAAGTTGGAACATTTGTTATACCGGCAATACGACAACACCGCTGC
>JAICKT010000156.1 GCA_025927795.1 Parafilimonas sp.
ATTTAAACACCTTGATTTTTTATGGCTGATGCGTGGTAATGTAATTACCGATGAAGATTTTTTAAGTGTTCAAAATAAATTGAAAACTATTGAAGGCACGCAATTAGTTACAGAACTAACACTGGAAAAAATAAAAAATAAAGGCAACTTGATTTTTTAAACTTTCATGCAAAATAAAATCAAAAAAAATACTCATGAAAACACCGCAAAACTGGACAGAACAAAAAAATACACTTTATCGTAAAATTGAATTTAAAAGTTTCTCAGAAGCACTTGCATTTATGGTACGGGTTGGTTTAGAAGCTGAAAAGATGAATCATCATCCTTTGTGGACGAACGTTTATAATAAAGTTGAAATTTGGCTAAGCACACATGACGCCGGTGATATAATTACAGAAAAAGATATTCAGCTTGCTGAAAAAATTAATGCAATAGTTTAAGGCATGTATTTATCAAGCTTATTCGGAATAAGATAAAGCAATGGCGTAAGTATAAAAAAGAAAATGCTTATTGTTGGTGACCAAATTGAAATAATAATCGCAATTGCATACACAACAGGAGAAATTAAAAAAGAAATTTTTGCTTCTTTTCTTACTTCATAAGGCAGCTCACGTTCTAAAAACCCTTCACGATGAATAGCATAAACCCATTGTGCATATAAAGTAAGATTGCATAAACTCAGGTTCAATCCATACACCATTATAGTTCCCCATTGTAATTTATTCTCAGCAAGAAATTGCGTACTTAAAGGCACAAGGCAAACCATCATATAAAACAACACACCTAAGTAGATAAAATGACGATTGGTTCTGCCGATATATTCAAACATCATTCGATGACCAAACCACATAATACCTAATACAATAAAGCTGATAATGTAGCAAAGCAAACTCGGTAAAACAGCGCGGAATGAAGAAGCAAAAGCATTCCATGAGTCATCTTCAAGATCAGGCCATTTTAATTCTATAACAAGTATCGTCATTGCAACAGCAAAAATGCCATCACCCAAAGACTCAAGACGCGAAGAACGTAAAGGCAGTTTATGTTTTGGTTCTTCCATTTTCAATCATAATATAAAATTGAAAATTCTTTTAGAGTATTATCTGCTTGTTTTTCTGTAACCTCTATATCTTCTACTATTGCTTTTTGCGGACCTTGTTTACACCAGTTAATAAATGTATTTAAATTTTCTGCATTTCCCTGCGCAAATATTTCAACTTTATCATCAGGTGTATTTTTTACCCATCCATTAATTTTAAACTCCGCGGCTTTTTGTTTTGCATTCTTTCTAAAAAAAACACCTTGCACTCTACCGGTTATAATTATGTGCTTCGCAAATTCGTTGTTCATAGTTATATGAATTATATTCTTACTTCATTTCGTATCTCGCACTTCTTAATATCCATCACCATCAATCATATTTCCTATTCTCCCTAAAATACTGCCTTCTTCTTTACGATTATATGTTGCAAAAGCTAAAATGCGTGAAGCGAGCCTGCTTATCGGCAATGATTGTATCCACACTTTTCCCGGGCCGCGCAACGTAGCAAAAAATAAACCTTCACCACCAAAAATTGAATTTTTTATTCCGCCAATAAATTGAATATCGTAATTAACATTACTGGTAAATCCAACAATGCAACCTGTATCAATTTTTAATAATTCACCGGATTGTAAGTCTCTCTCCTGCACATAACCACCTGCATGTAAAAAAGCCATCCCGTCACCTTCAATCTTTTCCATAATAAAACCTTCGCCGCCAAATAAACCTGTACCTAATTTGCGCTGAAATTCAATACCAATACTTACGCCTTTCGCCGCACACAAAAAAGCATCTTTTTGTGCGATGATTTTGCCGCCTAATTCAAGCAGGTTAAGTGCAACTACTTTACCAGTATAAGGTGCTGCAAAGCTTATCCGTTTTTTGCCAGAGCCGGTATTGGTAAATGCCGTCATAAATAAATTCTCGCCAACAAGCAATCGTTTACCTGCACTAAACAGCTTTCCCATTATGCTATTATCTTTCTGTTGGCTGCCGTCACCAAAAATGGTTTGCATAGTAATGCCGTCATCCATCATCATAAATGCCCCAGGCTCGGCAACGGCTGTTTCACCCGGGTCAAGTTCTACTTCTACATATTGCAATTCTTCACCGAAAATTTTGTAATCAATCTCATGATTTTGTATCATACTATATTATTTATAAAGCGAAATTATTAAATCGCAAAAAAAATTGAATAATCATTTTTTTAAATAGTCTTATTGTCTGAGTAAAAAAATTCCCATCAACAAACAGAAGAAAGCGTAATCATATTTAAATTTTACCTGAAATGTTTAAAATGTGTCCATTAAATTTTTTTTATCAAGCGGATTAATAAAAAAAACTGAGTATTCACAACAAGCGCAAACATCTAAAATTATACAGGCACAGAGTTTGAAATTAATTTGTTGTCCTTTTTGTTAAACGTTCGACTTATATTCTCGTATATGTATAATATAAAGCAGCAACCACTTAATAACTTATGTCTAAATTAAATTGTATGGAATCATATTTACACGAAAATAATCTTGCTAAAATTTCCCAGTTTGATAATGCAGTGTTTTATTGCATCAATTCGTCGTCGCAGCGCGTGCCTGTTGGCATGGTAAAAAATATTCGTTTGTTAGCTGATAATAAAATTGAATTTGAAGTTTCGCATTTTCCTGTTTTGGAAAATAACTGGAATGTATTTGCCGCCGAACTGCACCTGTATAAAAAAGGCTTACCATTCAACATGACTTTACATGGCACAGCATGGTTTATAAATCCAAATGAATTAAAAGTACAGTTTAAGGTTTTATATGAAGAATGTTTTGGTCAAATGGAAACAAGGGTTTCACTTCAAAATTCTTTAGCTGAATTCTTCAGCACAACGGGAATGTTTTTTAAAAAGATGCTTATAACAGGCTTTTAATTTTTGATTACTATTTTACAAACCATTCGCCTGACTACTTTCACTAACATTCGCTTTTTAATATCTTTCGGTAATACAATGGTGTATAAATAATACTGGTTGCCGGTTTGCAATTTTGAAATCAATTCGCTTAGAGAAATAGAATAGCTGTCATCGTTCGTGTGTTTTAAAACAGCGATTTCACTATCTGCGGCGTTGTGAATTGTAAAGCTTCTTTGCCAGCTTGTATCAATTTCTTCGTTTAATACAATAGCTTTAAAATAATCGGTTGAATTAAAGTTTGCTTTTTTTAAGCTGAAAATTCTGTTGCTATTATTAACATCTAATGATATTGATAAATTTTCACCCTTTGCAGATAGATCAATACTCATATCCTGCGAACAGCAAACTACCACAGGAAGAAACATTAAAGCTGATAATATAAATTTCATTGATTGTGTAATTATTTATAATTCGTTTATTATTATTTCTTTTTTCTAATTCTTCCTTTTTGTTTCTTGATTCTTGTTTACCATTTCATAAGAGCACTTGCCCATGTAAAACCGCTGCCGAATGCTGCAAGGCAAACTAAATCGCTTTCCTTAATTTTTCCGTATTGCCATGCTTCACATAAAGCAATTGGTATTGATGCAGCGGTTGTGTTTCCATATTTATCAATGTTATTATAAACCTGGTCATCATTCAATTTTAATTTTTCCTGAACAAATTTGCTAATGCGCAAATTAGCCTGGTGCGGAATAAGCATTTTTATATCTGAAGATTTATAACCGTTTTGGTTTAATGCTTCCATAATTACTTCAGGAAATTTTATGATTGCTTTTTTAAATACAGTTGGTCCATCCATAAAAGGAAAGTTTTGGCCTTTGTCAATCATTGTATGATTTTCATACAATCCCCCTACTTCTGCATCTTCATAATCTGCCAAACCTTTCTTCCAATAATTTGCATGTGTGCCCGGATTATAAAGTGCAAGAATTTCTGCATCGTTGCCATCACTATGTAAATGTGTACTTAAAATACCGCGGTTATTGTCTTTGGTTGGTTGTAACACAACAGCGCCAGCACCATCACCAAAAATTACAGAAATATTTCTGCTACGTGTATTAAAGTCTATCGCGAAAGAATGTTTTTCACTTCCAATTACTAAAATATTTTTATACATGCCGCTCTTTATAAATTGATCGCCTACACTCAACGCATACAAAAAACCACTGCACTGATTGCGCACATCTAAAGCACCAATTTCTTTCATCTTTAATGCACGTTGTACCAGCACGCCGCAACCCGGAAAATAATAATCTGGTGAAAGCGTGGCAAAGATGATGAAGTCAATATCCTGCTCAGTAATGCCGGCTCTTTCAATTGCAATCTTTGCAGCTTCAATGCCCATTGTTGCTGTTGTTTCATTTGTGCGATGTGCAAAGCGACGCTCTTTAATTCCTGTTCGTTCCTGTATCCATTCATCGCTCGTATCCATGTACTTCATCATATCATAATTGGTAAAAACATTTTGCGGCACATACATTCCTATACCTGCAATTATACTTCTCGGCATAACTAATATAGTTTGGTTTTGAAGGTAGGAATTTTTATGTCAAACATGAATCGTAAAACGTCAATCACAAATTGAAACTGCAAACTTGCTTTATATGGTTTCGTCAAAAATATTTTCATGAAAAGCATTGGTGCGTAATAGTTATTAATGATTATGCAGAGAAATGTGCAGAGAAAAATAGGTGCTGAATGTATTATACTTCACAAATGAGGTATTAAATAATTCTTCAGGTTTATTCCATAAAATTGCAGACTGTAAACTTATACTACGAAATAAAACATAAAATTTCGGGGCAAATTATATTAAGCTTAATAAAAATTTTATTGCCAACTATATATAGCAATTAAAAACAAAATATATACACATGAAACTGGTTTCTTATTTAAAAGACGAACACGATCAATTAGCCATATTAGAAAATGGTTTATTATACGATACTGATTTGCTGCACATGGAAATGCCTTCTTCTATGAGTATGTTTCTTAATTTTTGGGATGATAATTATACACTGGCATTAAAATTAGAACAGGCAATAAAAGATAATATAATTGGTAAGGAAAAAGGTTTCCCTGTTGAAGATGCAAGTCTTCTTGCGCCGGTTCCTTTTCCGGCGAGCTGCAGAGATGGTTATGCATTTCGCCAGCATGTAGCTGCAGCAAGAAGAAACCGTAAAGCGCCAATGATACCTGAGTTTGATCAGTATCCTGTTTTTTATTTTACAAATCATCATAGCATACAAGGTCCGGGAGAAATAATGTGTATGCCCGATCATTTTAATAAACTCGATTTTGAATTAGAAGTTGCAATTGTAATTTCCAAGCTTGGCAGAAATATTCCGGCTGAAGAAGCGGATGAATATATTGCTGGTTTGATGATAATGAATGATCTGAGTGCACGCACTTTACAAAGCGAAGAAATGCTTTTAAATCTTGGACCTGCAAAAGGGAAAGATTTTGCAACAGCTATCGGTCCTTATCTTGTAACATTAGAAGAGCTGGAAGAATTTGAAGTACCTGCAAAAGAAAATCATACCGGCAAAACATGGAATTTAAAAATGAAATGCACTATAAATGGTGTGCAGGTTAGTGAAGGAAATTTAAGTGATATGGACTGGACTTTTGCCGAGCTGATTGAACGCGCTTCATATGGTGCAACATTGTATCCCAGCGATGTAATTGGCAGTGGGACTGTTGGCACAGGTTGTTTTCTTGAACTGAATGGCACCGGAAAATTAAACGATGAAAATTATGCAGAGCAATGGTTAAAGGAAGGCGACGTTATTGAGATGGAAGTTGAGGCACTTGGCATTTTATCCAATACAATAACAAAAGAAGAAAGTGATTTTTCGATACTTGAAAAGAAAAAAGAAATTAAGAAATGAAAATATTCGTCACTGCGAGGCACGAAGCGATGTAATGCTTTGCTATAATTGATTTCTTTTATTTTTCAAATCGTTTTAATTATCATTTTACTTTTCAATTCACCTTTCACCTCTCACACTTAATTTTACAAATGCTTTCTTTAAACTTAAGCGATCTTACATTACATGAAAAACAAAACTGGCTGAATCATGCAATTGCGCCAAGACCAATTGCATTAGCAAGTACCATTGATAAAGAGGGCAATGTAAATCTTAGTCCGTTTAGTTTTTTTAACCTGTTTTCTTATAATCCCGGGGTTGTAGTTTTTTCACCTTCACGCAGAGGCAGAGATAAAACAACAAAACATACACTCGATAATATTCACGAAGTGCCTGAAGTTGTAATTAATATTTGCGATTATAACATCGTGCACCAGGTAAGTTTATCAAGCTGTGAATATCCCAAAGACACAGATGAATTTTTAAAATCTGGTTTAACCAAACTTTCATCAATCAAAATAAAACCACCGCGTGTTGCAGAAGCTAAAGTGCAAATGGAATGTAAAGTGCTTGAAGTAAAAAGTCTTGGTGAATTGGCTGGTTCAGGACAATTGGTTATTGCAGAAGTTATTTGCATGCATGTTGATGAAAGCATTTTAAATGCTGATGCTTCAATGATTGAACAAACAAAACTGCATCATGTTGCGCGCCTTGGCGGCGATTGGTATTGTGTTGTTAACGAGGATAATCTTTTTAAAGTAACAAAGCCAAATAAAGAATTAGGTATTGGATTTGATGCTCTGCCGCAGAGCATTAAAACAAGTAAAATATTAAGCGGAAATAATCTTGCACAATTAGCAAACGTAAAAGAAATTCCTGCAGTTGATGCAGCTTTTGATGATGAGCAACTCAAAAATATTTTTCAATATTATGCAATTGATCCAGAGGAAATGGAAAACGAGTTGCACAAATATGCAAAGCAGTTACTCGATGAAAATAAAGTTTATGAAGCGTGGCAGGTATTGCTTTCACAGGCTGATTAATCCTCCGATTTTTCGCACAGAAAAAGATGATGAAACAGTCACTATAATTCCTACACATTAATTAGGCAAGAACAAAACACTACCACTCACACGGCATGCTTTAGAGAAAAATCAGCATTTCATTTTTCTTCCTCAACAGGAAAATAACAGTGAAATGACGAAACGTTACCATTACTTTCTGCGCGAATAAATCCATTATGCGCTTCCATTATTTTTCTTGCTATGGCAAGTCCTGTACCTGAGCCTTTGTATTTGCCCGGTGGATGTAATTTTTCAAACATCAAAAAAATCCTTTCTGAATCTGCCGCATCAAAACCAATTCCATTATCTGTTATAGTAACACAATAATATTGGGGTTCAATAAGCTGTTGGCCAATCTCATTTAAAGTAATTGTTTTGCAGCTCACTTTTATTTCAGTCACTTCATTTTCATTAAACTTTACAGCATTTTCAAGCAGGTTATAAAACAATAAATACAAATAATTTTTATGCCCTGTTATTACACAAATCTCTTCTACAACAATATTTGCTTTTTTATCTGATATCTTTTTTACGTGATTGCTTACTTCTTTAATAAGAACACTTAAATCAACTTTTGTTTGAGGTTTTTCAAGGATGCTTATCTGGGCAAGGCTTAATACATCATCCAATAAAAGATCCATCCTGTTTAAAGAAGACTGCATGCGTCTGAAAGATGCTTTACCACTATCAGATAAACGACTTGCCTCCACTTGTATTAAATGTTCAACACCGGTATAAATCTGGCGCATCGGCTCTTTAATTTTATTACTGGTAATATAAGTGAAAGAGGCAAGCTCATCCGACGTTAGTTTTAATTGTCTCATTTTTTTTTGCAGTTCTTCATTCAAATGCTGTAATTGCTGTTCTGCCTTTATGCGGTGCGCTACATCATGTACTATATTCATCACGCCAATAATATTACTGTCCTTATCTTTTAAACTAATAAAATGATTTTCTCTGTGTTTCCTGTGCTGATATAATTTTGAAGCAGGTACAAAACTGTTACTTCCACTTAATGCATGATTAATGGCGTTTACTGTTTCGCTGTCTTCTTCCAAACTTTTTATTAATTGAAAAACAGACTTGCCAATGGCTTTATTTTTTGGTATACCGTAAATGGTTACCGCGGTTTTATTCCAGGCAATAACACGATAGCTTTTATCAATCGCAATAATTGCATCAATACTATGGTCGTTTAAAATTTCAGCAAGATTAAACTCTTTTACAAATTCATCTTTCTCTTTTAATTGTGTTTCCATTTTCACAGATGCTATAAAACAGTTTGTGTAATACTTTTATTTAAATGCTTCTCCAATAATTCTAATAGTTGTTTTGTTCTGAAAGGCTTTTCTACAAAATCATCAGCTCCCGCTTCTTCTGCAAATTTTGCCACATAGGGGCTGGCAGAAATTATAATTACCGGGGTATTTTGTGTCGTTAAATTATCTTTTAAATAACGGCAAACCTGCAAGCCGTCTGCGCCGGATAATTGCTTATCTAAAATAAATAAATCCGGCGGTATAAATGCATTACTCATCAATATTTCTCCATCCGAATATGTTGTTACATTATAACCGGCACGCGCTAAAATCAATTGAAATATATCTCTAATAGCCGGGTCATCATCTGCTATAATAATTTGCTTCATACTAACTTTTTAAATACAAAAAATACTGCTACAATATGAACTGTAAATCGTGATAAGGGCAACAAATTTTTTTTATGAATTATACTGGCTGAATATCCTTAGTGATTTACTAACGGTAACGAAGGCTTAGCAAAATGTAAAAACGTGGAAGTAATTATGTTTATACTTTCAGTGCGCCAAAAATAAACATCTGCTTTTACATTTTATTCTTTTTTGTAAATAATTATTGCTGATATGGCAGCATAAAATAAAATATTGAACCTTGCCCTGGCTCACTTTCCACCCATATTTTTCCTGTATGCTGATGAATAATACCTGCAGCAATATATAAACCAAGCCCCATGCCCGGATAGGTATTAATTTTTGGATGATTTCCCCTGAAAAAACGTCCAAAAATTTTTTCTTTTGCATCTTCCGAAATTCCAATGCCCTTATCTGCTACACTTACCTGTATGCCTTCGTTTGTTGCAGAGGAATTAATAATAATTTCCTCACCGGCAGGTGAATATTTTACAGCATTCGAAAGCAGGTTGGTTAATACTTCACCTATACGATTTCTGTCTGCAACAATATTTAACGCACCTTCTGTATGCCGCACTAACCGATGATTTTTTGCTGATGGTTGTATTTCTTCAATGCGTTCTGCAATAAGCTGGTTCATATCAAACTGTTCAGGAGAAATCGTCATCTGGCTTTCTGATATTTTAGAAGTATCAAGCAATCCGTGAATAAGACTAATGAGGCGCTCAACCTGGTCACCCAATTTTTTAACGATGTCAGCACCTGCTGCATAATCGCCTTCATTACACATATCCTGCAATAATTCTGTATAAGCTTTAATGCTTGTAACCGGCGTTCTTAATTCATGGCTGGCAATTCCAATAAAATCATCCTTCTGCTGGTCAAGCAATTTTTGCTGCGTCATATCTCGGGCAATTTTTACGTACCCCGATAATTCAGGATTGCAAATAGAACGCATTATGCCACTTGCATAAAACCTTGAGCCATCTTTTCGTTGGTGCCAGCGTTCATCTTCTGCATAACCTTTAAGCTTTGCCGTTTGCATTTCTTTTTCAGGTTCACCTTTCTGCTTGTCTTCTTCAGTAAAAATTATATCGGCAGATTTACCTTTTGCTTCTTCTGCAGTAAAACCAAATATGCGTTCAG
>JAICKT010000067.1 GCA_025927795.1 Parafilimonas sp.
AATTGCCTTAATACCTGCTTCCGTTAAATAAGGTTTTACGGCTTCATAGTTATGAATCAGTTCGTCAAGTTCATCTAAGTTAAGTGGAGCTCCCGCATCACCATCTTCACAACAGCCACCTTTGCATTTATTTAAATCGCAAACAAATTGCTTCTGCACAATTTCATCGCTCACTAATTTGTTATCAATCGCAATCATAATTGCAAAGTAAAAATTAAAAACTCAAAAAAGTAAGGGAAGTGCAAACTGCCGGTTATAAATAGTTGTTTTAAGTTAAAATCACTACTGTTTATTACACCTATTACATAAATGACAATTAATATAACGGCTAACACGAATAAATATTCACTATAATTTTTAAGCCTTGTAATTTTTAGGAACAGGTGAAAGCGTTGGAAGAATCGATCGCAGTCTCGCTATACTATATGATGATAACGAACGCATCCAAAACTTTTTGTCTATGTTAGACATTACTATTATGTAAAATAATTTTTACAATGAGAGTAATTCCCTGATAATTCCTAATTGTATTTATCATTGCTTTTTCCTTTTCCAACGCAAGTATGTGGCAATGCTTTTGTGAGATGCATATTTGTGCCTTTGCATTAGACCAGTTTGCGCCTGTTTAATATTGTGTTTTGCTCTTACCTTATGAATGTTTTGCTGATGCATGCACACAAAGTTTTAGCTTGTGCGTATGCAGAAAAGTAATAATTTGTAAACTAATTAAAGCGAAAAAACTTTATTCATATCAATTGAAAAAAATCATCATTATAACGATTGGCTTATTTGCTTTTCAACTAACGCAGGCGCAAGACAGCACACAATTTTCGTCTGAAGATTTAAAGCTCTATTCTTTATTGTTTCAGCAAACGGCTGCAGAATACAGGGCGCTATGTTACCAGGCATTTAATACGGCAAGAACGCATTTAGATGAAATGCTTAAACAAAATCCGCAGAAAAAAAATCTTGCAATTATAACAGACCTTGATGAAACTATTTTAGACAACAGTGAAATTTTTGCACAAAAAATAATAACCGGGAAGGAAATAAGTTATGCAGACTGGCAGCGATGGCTAAACAAACCCAACTTGCCAACTGTGCCCGGTGGTGTTGAATTCTTGCAATATGCCGGCAGTAAAGGCGTACATATTTTTTACATCAGCAACAGGGATGTAAGAGGAGTGCCGGTTACACTTACCATTTTACAAAAGCTGCGCTTGCCTGATGCCGATACCAGCAATATGCTTTTTATGAGTGATGATTTTTCTAAAGAATCAAGAAGGCAAACCGTGATGAAAAATTATGATGTGGTAATGTTATTGGGCGATAACCTGGATGATTTTATGCAGGTGTTTGAATCAAGACCAATTAATGAACGTTTTGCTGCAACTGACAGTTTGAAAAATGAATGGGGGAAAAAATTTATTGTATTACCTAATGCTGTTTATGGTGAATGGGAAAATGCATTATTTGATTATGAGGATGTGGATAGCTTATCGCTTGAGCAGAAGATTGAAAAATTAAAAGCAGTGTTGAAAGATACTCGCGATAAATGATTTTATGTATTGTTTAACTGAAGCAGGCTGCCGCGGCAGAAATAATATTTTCTTATACAATTCACATCAATTTGAATCTATGTTAAACTCACAGATTTAAATTTCGAAAGATACTCACGGCTTTGTTTTAATGCATCAAATACATCAATGCTTGATTTATCCAGTTCTATTATCATCCATTGAACATTCTCCGAACATGCATTAACGATAGATGGAATATTTAATGTGCCTTGCCCTACAGGTGTCATCGGATCAGGGTTGTCCGAAATTAATTTTTCATTGAAAACTGCAGGTCCATCTTTTATATGTATTAGTCGTATTCTTTTTTTAAGTTTCTCAAGAATGGTAGCCGGGTCTTGTCCCGCTACTTTCACCCAATAAACATCCGTTTCAAAAAAGATGTCATCATCCAATTCTTCATTCAATACTTCATACACTAATTTGCCATCTACATGATTTCTATACTCCCACCAATGGTTATGCAAACCAAAGCGCAAACCATTATCCTTAGCTAATTTGTTACTTTCAATATAAATTTTAGCAAGCTCTTTAGTTCCCTCCAACGAACTGTAACGTTTGTCTTCGGGCCATCCATGCCAAATCAGGTTTTCGCAATTATACGCTTTGGCTGTAGCCAAAAGGCTTACAATGTTTTCTTTAGTTGGAATATCAACGTGACAAGACGTTACTTTAAGTCCAAACTCTTTAAGAGCATCAGCAGCAATTTGAACACTAACATCTTTTGGCCAGAAAGCAGTCTCAACATTTTTGAACCCGAGATCAGCAAGATGCTTCAAACTTCCTTTTAAGTCTTTAGAAATTGCATCGCGAATAGTATAAAGCTGTACCGCGAGATGATGCTTACCTGTTTCAGCAGGCATTTTTAAAAAGCCCGGGATAGTTGTGGCAAATATTCCTGCCCCTGTTATTTGGATAAATTCTCTTCGATTTGTCATAGTGCTTTAGTTTTAAACAGTTCTTTTTTAGTTTCGCAAAGTACCGCAGAAATTACGATAAACAAAAGCACTTTCTATCGAATGAAAGTATTGCTTTCTCCTCGTTGTTTTATTTTCTTTCACTTCTTCAAACAGCGTAAAGCCAGCTACTTTTTATAAGCGTTGTTCTCATGCAATATTACCTGTATTAAATAAGCCGCATACTTGCACTGGTTGACGAAATATTTTGAATCAGGAAATTTGAACTTAGTTTTAATGCGCAGTAAATTCAAGTACATCGCCTGTAGTTGCATCACCTAATTCTATGGAAGCATCAGAAATAAGTTTTACCCACCAGTTTCCATTAATATAACTTAAAGGTTTATTACTAAAATAAAATGCAAGTTCCAGGTTATCGTCAGAAGAATAACTTTCTTTATAACTACCCTGCGTAATTTGATTATTTTTTACAGCAGTAATTTTTCCATTATCGCCAAATGAAAAAACATACCCGTTAAACTCAGCGGTACTGTCTGCATTAGAATTTAAGTTTGTAAAATTCGTTAAAACAAAATCACCTTGTATCGCGTTGCTATCAGCATAATAACCAAAATAACGGGAAGGTGCCTGTACTTGCCGCGAACATGACGCCGTAAAAATTACTGCTATAGCAAGAAATAAAATTACCTTTTTCACTAAGGATAAAGTTATGTAAAAAACTTTGGCTTCTGCACAATTTCAGTGCCCGGTAATTTGTTATCAATCGCAATAATAATTGGGAAAGTAAAAATTAAAAAAACCGAAAGGCAGTTGAAGTAGTTAGAAATATTTGCTGATGCTGCAGCATTTTATCATTTATAAGTTTTGCCCGAAAGTGAGCAAGTTGTTGTCAGGATCAAGTAACGAAAATTCTTTTTGTTTCCAGGGTTTTATTTGTAAATCACCATCGGGATGTATCTTAACTCCATTATCCAATAATGTTTTATACAAGTGCTCAATGTCGTTTGTTCGAATATAAACTTGTCCGTAATTTTCTTTTGGGTCTAATTCCTTAAACTCAAAAAAATGAATTTGTATATTGTCTTTTTCAACCATTAAATAGCCGTCGTAATCAGCGCTTCCAAATTCCTTAAAACCTAAATTATTCAAATAAAAATCTTTCGTTATCGATTTATTGCGCATCGGCAATTTTGGATTAACATCTGTAAGCATATTGTTTGTGTTTTGTTATAGACTGCAGCCTTTCACTATTTTTCATCCTAACCAATGATTTACCTTTAGACCAAATCGTATCTTGAATTTACTTCCACCGAAACGTACTTATCAAATGTTTCATATCCTCAACCAAAAATTGGTTTACAGGTCGTAAAGAATCTTCATTGGGCGTTGCATAAAAATATAAAGCGCCGCGTAAAAAATTTTTTGTTGAGTCGGTTAAAAAAAACTGGTTGGCGGTAGCAACGTTTCCTTCAACTTTAAAATACATGCCATGTACGTTTGGAGAAACATTCATTAATGAGTCATCAATATAACTTGCTTTTACTGTGTGTTTATTGGTAAGATCAAACGCATCATTCAATAATTTCTCCAGCTTATATTTTTCGCCAATTACTTTATAGCTTAAATAAATGCGTGCAGAAAATTGCGGAAATTCAACATTAATCCACCACGGGTTTTCTGTTGAATCACCAAAAAATGTACTGTCTTTTACAACCTTTGCATAAACAGGATACTCAAATGTGTAAGGATAATTTTGCTGATTAAACTGCTGATATTTTTTTTCGGGAAAATTAATTTTAAAATAACCTGTAGGTTTTGGAATGTAGGGTGAGTTGCAGCTAAACAGTAAGATTAAAATGAGAATTGAGAATTGATACTTGACAATTGATAATAATTTATTTCCATTATTCATTATCCATTGTTCATTGTCCATTGATTTATTTTTCTTTCGACGCTGCCACATGCGGCTTAATAGTTATTTTAATTTTTTGTAACCGGTTTTTTTGAAGTTCCAAAACAATAAACTCAAAATCGCCGCTTGTTATTACCTGGTTTTGTTGTGGAATTTCGCCGGCTATTTCAAGCACCAAACCTGCAAGCGAATCACTCTCACCTTTTACGTTCTCAAAAGTATCTGAAGGCAAATGCATTAAACGGCAAACGTCATTTATCATTATACTGCCATCAAAAATATAATTATACTCATCAATTTTTTTAAAGCCTGAATCTTCTTCATCAAACTCATCTTTTATATCGCCGATTATTTCTTCCATAATATCTTCCAGCGTTACAATACCGCTTGTTCCGCCAAACTCATCAACCACAACAGCAAAGTGAATACGCTTTAACTGAAAATCTTTTAAGAGGTCTTCAATAAGTTTATGCTCATGCACAAAATAAGGCGAACGCAAAAGTGAATGCCAGTCAAATTCATTTGTATTACTTATAAAAGGCAAAACATCTTTTGTATTTAGCACGCCAACCACTTCATCCAAATCTTCTTTAAAAACAGGTAACCTGCTGTAATGCAGTTCTTCGGTTTTCTGAAGCAGTTTCTGAAAGCTCGTGTTATATTCAATGCCGCTCACATCAAGCCTGGTACGCATTACCTGCTTAACAGTAATGTTGCTAAACTTTACAATGCCTTTTAAAATATTCTTTTCTTTTTCTGATGCAGCGTTATTCGTTGTTATATCAATTGCATGATCCAGTTCTTCTAAACTATAAGTGCTTTTTGATTTTTTTGAAAGTTTCCTTTCAATAATATCAGAATATTTAACCAACCAGTTACCCATGCCATGAAATAAATAATAAGTTCCCTCTGTTATAAGACCAAAGTTTTTTAAGAAGCGAATATTATTATGGTTTGCATAAATTTTAGGTAATACCTCGCAAAACAAAACCAGCAAACTGGTGACAGCAACAACCTTTATCAGAAAATCAATCCAAAGCGCCATTGGTTTTTGCGTTTGCAGAATAATATCAATTAAAACATTGGAAACAATAATAATTGCAATATTGGTAAAACTATTTGCAATAAGCAGTGATGCAAGCAAACCTTTAGGATCTTCAAGCAAATCAATGATACGCTTATAGTAAGATTGTTCTTTTGTTTTTAAAAGATTGATGTCTTTAAATGTGAGCGAAAAAAAAGCAACTTCAGCACCGGACACAACAAATGAAAGCATAATAAAGCCGATCAATAAAAAAACAAGCACAGTGGTGGCCTGCGGATCAATTATACCATGTAACTGTAAAAGTGAAAATAGCGTCGGATGAATTTCCAAATTATGTGGTTTTCGTTAAAACACTTTCATCATAAGTTAACCGGCGAAAGATATAAAATTTCGCATTAAAAAGGCAACCCACCCGTAGGCTCATCCTGCGGTGGCGGTACATCTTCAGTAAAATTATCTTCGTGTTCCTGCGAAATATTACTGCCTGACGAAGAAGATTGAGCGCTATGCGCATCACTGCGTCTGTCGAGCATAATAAAATTATCCGCCATAATTTCTGTTACAAATTTTTTGTGGCCTTCGCGGTCTTCCCAACTGCGGGTGCGCAACCTTCCTTCCAGATAAATAAGGCTGCCTTTATGTAAGAATTTTTGTGCCAGATCTGCAAGTCCGCGCCATAAAATAATATTGTGCCATTCTGTTTGCGTACCCATTTTGCCGCTTCGTTCTTTAAACATTTCAGTAGTGGCAAGCGGAAATTTAGCCATGCTTACATTGCCTTCGAGATATTGAACATCCGGGTCTTTTCCTAAATTTCCAATCAGCATAACCCTGTTTAAGCCTCTCATAATATACTTTTATTCGGTGGTATAATTGTAACTAAAGTTATAAAAAAGATTTAAATGCAGTTAAAATAATAAAACCTGCGGAAGTGCATTTTTTGCTGAAAGATATTGATGCATGAATCGCGGAAAAGCTTTTGTTTTTATTTCGTTTTGCGAAAGCCATTCGCCTGGAATATTTTTTAAAAAGTCAGGTTCGGCATTCAGTTTAACAACTATAAAATAACCAAATAATTGCTGATGCGTTAATGCTTGTGGTTTTGCTTTAATAATGCTTACACCGGTAAAATCTTTAATAGATAATTCGCCTGATAAATATTTTTTTATTTTTTGTTTATTCCATTCCGGGTCGTGTGTTGTTTCAACCAAATAAAATTCGTGCAGGTTTTGCCAAATATCTTTTGCAGTTCGCTGTTGCACAAATTTTTTTTTGTTATGCTGAAAGATGAAATAAGAAAACCATCTTTCTTTTTTTGCAGGCTTCTTTAATTTTACAGGCAACACATCAATTTTATTTTTATTGAAAGCGATGCAGGTAATTCTTAAAGGACAAATTTCACAGAGTGGAACAGGCTTACAAACTGTTGCGCCAAAATCCATGATAGATTGATTGTATTCACCGGGTTTATTTTTATCAAGACAAATATTAGCAACATGCGCAAAATAACGCTTGCCTTCTGTATTATCAACCGGAATATCAATACCAAAATATCTTGATAAAACGCGCAGTACATTACCATCAACTACAGCATGAGGAAGATTGAAACAAAAAGATGCAATAGCGCTTGCCGTATATGAACCAACACCTTTTAGTTTTAAAATAGAATTATAATCTGAAGGAAATTTGCCTGCGTATTTTTCCTGGATAAATCTTGCTGTGTATAATAAATTTTTGCAGCGTGTATAGTAACCTAACCCTTCCCATAATTTAAAAACTTCTTCATCTTTTGCGTTGGCAAGCTGTGTTATGGTTTGATAATGTTTGATAAATTTCTCATAATAACTCCAGCCCTGCTCTACTCTTGTTTGCTGCAAAATAATTTCACTCAGCCAAACTTTATACGGGTCCTTCTCTCCTTTCCATGGCATTTCTCTTCTGTTTTCTTTGCGATGCCATTTCATTAATATTTCTCTGAATAATTTTTTATTCTTCATTACAATACAACAATAAATTACAAACCACAAACTACAAACTATTTTTGCAGCATGCATTATGTATCTGCATTGGAAATAACAAAAAGTTTTGGCGCCGGACCTTTGTTTAAAAACATTTCATTTAATATTTCTGAAGGTGACAAGATTGCTTTAATTGCACGCAATGGCTTTGGTAAAAGCACGTTGCTTAAAATTCTTGCCGGTGAAGAAACGGTTGATGAAGGCGAAGTATGGATTAATAAAGATGTTACTGTTGCTTTATTTGAACAGGAGCCAAAATTCGAAGAAGATAAAACAGTGCTTGAAAATATTTTTCATCATAAACATCCGGTTATTGCTGCTATTAAAGAATATGAGAATGCAATCGAAATAAATGATGAAACTGTGTTGTCATCATCATTAGCAAAAATGGATGAGCTAAATGCATGGGAATTTGAAACCAACATAAAACAAATTTTAGGCAAGCTGAACATTCATCATCTTCAATCCAAAATAAATGAACTAAGCGGCGGCCAAAGAAAACGTATTGCACTGGCACAAACGCTTATTGACATTGGATTTGAGCATAAGCACATTTTATTAATAATGGATGAACCAACTAATCATCTTGACATTGAAATGGTAGAATGGCTTGAACATTATTTAAGTGCACAGCATGTAACGCTGTTGCTTGTTACGCACGACCGTTATTTTTTAGATAATGTATGCAGCGAGATTTGGGAGATTGATAATGCGAAACTTTATATTTATAAAGGTGACTATGAAAATTATTTAGAAAAGAAATCTGCACGCATAGAAAATGAACAAGCAAATATTGATAAAGCGAAAAATTTATATCGCAGAGAATTGGAATGGATGCGCAAGCAACCAAAAGCGCGTACCACAAAATCTAAAAGCCGCATGGATGCATTTGCTGAAACAGAACAAAAAGCAAAGCAAAAAATTGTTGATGCGCAATTGCAGTTGCAAATAAAAATGAGCAGGCTTGGCGGTAAGATTGCAGAGATGAAAAAAGTATATAAAAGTTATGGAGATACAAAAATTTTAAAAGGCTTTGATTATACTTTCAATAAGGGTGAACGCATTGGGATAATCGGTAAGAATGGCGTTGGCAAATCAACATTTTTAAATATTCTGCAAGGGATTGAGCAACCTGACAGCGGTAAAATAAACGTTGGTGATACAATTGTGTTCGGCAATTTTTCTCAACAAGGTTTGGAGATTAAAGAAGATATGCGTGTGATTGAGTATGTAAAAACTTTTGCTGAAAGTTTTCCGTTGGCAAAAGGCGGAAACTTAAGCGCTGCACAGTTTTTAGAGTTGTTTTTGTTTCCACCTGAAAAACAATATACATTTTTATCATCTTTAAGTGGTGGTGAAAAAAAACGCTTGCAATTATTAACTATCTTATTTCGCAATCCAAATTTTTTAATTCTTGATGAGCCAACAAATGACCTTGATTTACCAACATTAAATGTGCTTGAAAATTTTTTGTCAGATTTTCCCGGATGCGTTTTAATTGTTTCGCATGACCGATATTTTATGGACAAATTAGTTGATCATTTATTTGTTTTCGAAGGCGATGGCGTGATAAAAGATTTCCCGGGAAATTATTCGCAATATCGGGTTGAAGAAAAATTAATTGACAATTTGCAATTGAAAGATGAGAGCAAAAAAATTTCTTCCGTGAATCGTGAATCCACGCAAGAGCGGGACAGGTCGTCAAAGGTGAATCGTAAATTAAGCTACAAAGAGAAGCGCGAGTTTGAACAATTAGAAAAAGAAATTCCTGAACTTGAAGAAGAGCGAAAAAAGCTTACAGAAAAATTAAGCAGTAATATCAGTTATGAAGAAATAACTGCTGTAAGTGAAAAATTGCTTTTAATCAATTCTATGCTGGAACAAAAAGAAATGCGCTGGTTAGAGTTGAGTGAGCTTTCATAAAGTTTTACTGCGCATAATTGCATCAATAATCTTATTTGCATGTTCGCGGGAATTTTCTATAAACAGTTTATGCGTATCATAACCGCCGCAAACAACGCCGGCTAAATAAATTCCTGCCTGATTTGTTTCCATTGTTTCGCCATTGTACAGTGGACATTGCTTTTCATCATCAGACAATGTTATTTGCAAATGTTTCAGTAAAGAAAAATCTGGTTGATAGCCTGTCATTGCCAACACAAAATCATTTTCAATAGTAATTAATCCATCCGGTGTTTCAATATCAACCGTGCGCTCATGAATTGCTTTAATGTTTGAATTAAAATACGCTTTAATACTGCCTTCTTTAATACGGTTCTCAATATCAGGCTTAACCCAATATTTTACACTTTTACCAATCACATCTTTTCTTATAACCATTGTAACTTCTGCACCTTTGCGCCATGTTTCCAAGGCTGCATCAACAGAAGAATTACTTGCACCTACAACAAGCACTTTCTGAAATGCGTAATAATGCGGATCGTTATAATAGTGTTTTACTTTAGGCAAATCTTCGCCCGGCACATGCAACATTTGTGGTAAATCATAAAAGCCGGTTGCCACAATTATATTAGCGCTTATATAATTGTCTTTTGAAGTTGTAATTTTAAATGTGCCGTCGTTCAATCGTTCTACGGCTTCTACTTTTTCAAATAAATTTATATTGAGATGATAATCTTTTGCAACCCTGCGATAATACTCCAAAGCCTCTGCCCGCTTGGGTTTCGGATTCAGGCTCATAAAAGGAACGCCGCCGATTTCCAATCGTTCAGATGTAGAAAAGAAAGTCATGTTTACAGGATAATTGAACAAGCTGTTTACAAGACATCCTTTTTCAACAATAATATAATTGAGACCAGCTTCCTGTGCTTTAATGCCACATGCCAATCCAATCGGACCTCCGCCAATAATAAATACATCGTACCTGCTCATACAATCAAAACTAAAACAATATTTAAGTTAATAGGTTGCTGAGGCTTTAAAAAAGCAAAGAATAAAATAAGGTTAGAGATAGATTATAAGGTTAACTTGATTGCTTAATCATAACAAGCAATTTTCTTTCGTTGCCCGGTACACCTTCTATTAATTTTCCCCGGAGATTTAATTTAATGTTTTCGCCCGATTTGCTTTCTATGTAAAATGTTTTTACTTCACCGGTGTTCTGTATCACAAGAAAATTAACCACTTCCTGTTTTACATCGGGTCTCATCCAAAAATCATTTTCAATATCCGATAAGCGACACCCTTTTACAGGTTCTTTTTGCAGATGAAACATTTTTAGAAAAGCACGATTAACCTTGATTATTCTTATACTGCTATCCAGTAAAAGCAATGCAGAGTCTGTTATAGAATCAAAAATTGATTCTATAAACTCATGCGACTCAAGAAGAAATCTTTCAAGCTGTTTTTGTGCATGAATATTATGAATGACTTTAACTACACATGTTTGCCTGTCTTTATTTTCAATCAAAACAGATTCACCTGTTACCCATAATTTACTGCCATCTTTATGCACTATATAGTTTTCATCACTTGCAGATCCCAGTGCATTTACATTTTGTAATTCTCTTTCCGGTTTATTTATTTCTTTGTCTTTTTCAGTAAACAAAATCGAAAAATTTTTGCCAACTAAATCCTGAGGTAAATAACCGAAGCGAAGATGAAAAGCTTCATTAACATCAAGTATTTCGCCATCACATTTCATTAAAAGAATACCGTTATACTTGGCATTATTAAAAAATGTTTCAAAAAATCCTGTGGTGTTCAAGGTTCGCAATTTTTGATGGCTTCAAATATAAATAAGAATCCGCTAAAAAAAATCCCGCTTTAAAGCGGGAAATTATACTTGTTATTTTATTATTTCACTTTTTCCGGAACTTCATTTCTAAACACCACAACATTATCGAATACATCAACTAAAACAGGATGTGATCTGTCTATATCGCCCGCAAGAATTTTTTTGCTTAATTGATTTACAATTTGTTTTTGAATTAAACGCTTTAAAGGTCTTGCGCCAAACTGTGGGTCATAACCTTGTTCAGCTAAATAATCAAGCAAATAATCTGTAAACTGTAATTCTATATGGCTTGATTCGAGCATCTTTTTCAAAGCGTTTAACTGGATGCTAACAATGTTTCTTATTTCGCTCTTCATTAATGGCTGGAACATGATGATCTCATCAACACGATTTAAAAATTCAGGGCGAATTGTTTGACGCAGCAAATTCATTACTTCTGCTTTTGTTCTTTCAACAACCTCATCAAGATTTTTTTCATTTACATTTTGAAATGCATCTTGTATTAAAGTGCTGCCGATATTGCTCGTCATAATAATTATCGTGTTTTTAAAATTCACTACACGACCTTTATTATCTGTCAAACGTCCATCATCTAACACCTGCAATAAAACATTCCAAACATCAGGATGCGCTTTTTCAATTTCATCCAGCAATACAACGCTGTAAGGTTTACGACGAACTGCTTCCGTTAATTGTCCGCCTTCATCATAACCAACATATCCCGGAGGCGCGCCCACCAAACGAGACACCGTATGTTTTTCCTGGTACTCACTCATATCAATGCGTGTCATCATACTTTCATCATCAAACAAATATTCTGCAAGCGCTTTTGCCAACTCTGTTTTACCAACGCCTGTTGTACCTAAAAATATAAATGAACCAATTGGTTTTTTGGGGTCTTGCAAACCTGCGCGGCTTCTGCGAATGGCATCTGCAACGGCAGTGATGGCTTCTTCCTGACCAACAACTCTTTCATGCAAATGTTCTTCAAGATGCAATAATTTTTCTTTTTCACTTTGCATCATTCTTGTTACAGGAATACCAGTTGCCTTCGCAACATTTTCAGCAATATCTTCAGCATCTACTTCTTCTTTCATCAAGCGGCGATTGTGCTGACTCAATTCATTCAATTGCTCAGTTAAATTGTCGATTGTTTTTTCCTGTTCTTTTATTTTACCATAACGAATCTCAGCAACCTTTCCATAATCACCGTTACGTTCAGCTTGTTCAGCTTCTAATTTTAGTTGTTCGATAGAAGCTTTTGCATTTTGAATTTTTTCAACTAATTCTTTTTCCTGTTGCCATTTTGCTTTTAAGGTATCACGTTCAACGCTCAGATTACTTATTTCAATATTGAGTAATTTCAATTTGTCTTCATCATTTTCACGTTTGATGGCTTCGCGTTCAATTTCCAACTGACGAATTTGTCTTTCCAGATTATCCAACTCTTCCGGCATTGAATTCATTTCCAGGCGAAGCTTTGCAGCACTTTCATCAATCAGGTCAATTGCTTTATCCGGTAAAAAACGATCTGTTATATAACGATGCGATAATTCAACTGCAGCCACAACTGCTTCATCTTTTATGCGCACATGGTGATGCGTTTCGTATCGATCTTTTAAACCACGCAAAATTGAAATTGCATCTTCAACACTTGGCTCTTCAATCATTATTTTTTGAAAACGGCGTTCAAGTGCTTTATCTTTTTCAAAAAATTTCTGATACTCGTTCAGCGTTGTTGCACCAACGGCTCTCAGCTCCCCACGTGCTAATGCAGGCTTTAAAATATTTGCCGCATCCATTGCGCCTTCACCACCGCCGGCACCAACCAAAGTATGTATCTCATCTATAAATAAAATAATTTCTCCATCACTGTTGCTCACATCTTTTATCACGCCTTTCAATCTTTCTTCAAACTCGCCTTTATATTTTGCGCCGGCAATAAGCTGACCCATATCCAACGCATAAATAATTTTTGATTTTAAATTTTCAGGCACATCCCCATTTACAATTCTGTGCGCAATACCTTCTGCAATAGCAGTTTTACCAACGCCGGGTTCGCCAACAAGAATGGGATTATTTTTTGTTCTGCGCGAAAGTATATGCAGTGTTCTGCGAATTTCTTCATCGCGACCAATAACAGGGTCAAGTTTACCCTGCCTTGCCATTTCGTTTAAGTTGCGTGCATATTTATTTAATGCATTAAATTCCTGCGTTTGTGTTTGTGATGTAACAGTTTCACCTTTGCGCAAATCTTTAATCGCAGCAACTAAACCTTTCTCCGTTAAGCCCACGCCTTTTAATAATTTAGCTGATGCATCATTGCCCTGAACAATTGCTAACAATAAATGTTCAGGTGTTATAAACTCATCGTTGAATTGTTTTAATACAGCGCCTGCACGCAATACAACACTGTTTGCATCGCGACTTACGGATTGCGCTGGTTCACCACCACTAATTTTTGGAAGTTTATTGATTGCTTCATCCAGTTTCGTATCAAGCAGGTTAAGCGTTACATTATTTTTCTTTAACAGATATTCAACCGGAGAATCCTGTTGTTCTAACAAAGCTTTTAAAATATGCTCTGTTTCGATATTTGGGTTTCCGTTATTAAATGCAAGTTGCTGCGCCTGTTGAAAGGCTTCAGCTGCTTTTATTGTGAAGTTTCCTAAGTTCATACCTAAAGGAAATTAATTTTTAGATTAATAAAATGATAATTAACTCATGCAAAAACATGAAGTATAAAACTCTGTATTCACTCATCAAAAAATAATCCAATAAACTGTAAGGGAAACTATGGCAGCTAAAAATAAAATAACTGCCTGAAATGCAGTGCAGTTAAAAGTTTGCTGAAAATATTACAGCAGGAAATTAAGCTTATTTAGTTTATATCTTTTTTTATCAGGACCACCCGGCTTCTGTCTGCTCTATAAATATCATTATAGAATTTGGTGAAATCAGAAAAATCTGATGCAGGAAAACGACCTGCGAAACGTGTATAATCCCGTTCTACTTTAAGTTTATCTCCATCCGCAGTATAACTGATTTTATAAGAACCAAACTTACTGTTGAGAGATAAATCTTTTGGTATTGATTCCGGAGAATAACCCTGCGGTATTTTTATTTCAATTGAATCTATGTCGTGAAATGAGTAAGGATAATCAATATCAAAAAGGCGCTTATCGTTTA
>JAICKT010000247.1 GCA_025927795.1 Parafilimonas sp.
GCTTTATATTCAATAAACATTTTCCAATCGTTGGGTAATGCTGCATATACTTCATTCAAACTTTCCAAAGTATTTTGAAAGGCTATCCTAAAATTCAGTTGCCCGGGAAAACAACTGCCATCGCTTAACCAAACAGTTAATGCCTTTGAACCTAATTCAATTCCATATTTTATTACTTCAATATTATGCCCGATGGCTTGCTTTCGCACCGCTTTATCAACGTGCTGCATTGAACCAAACTTGTAACTTAGTTTTTGATTAGGTTGATCCTGGAAAGTGTTTGAATTCATTGCATCAAACCTTATATCAAACTGCCCAGCTAAATTTTTTATATGATTTGCATCTGAAGGAATGTCCCATGGAATATGTAAAGAAATTGCGCCGCTGTTTTTATTTAATGCATGAAGCAATCCGATGTCTTCAATTTTTTCTTCAAGATTGCGTGGTTCACCACCAATACTAAAACGCCCAAATCTTGTTCCGCCCGAACCCAATGCCCAGCTTGGAATGGCAATCTGAAACGCCATTAATTTTTGAAGGATATCATCAACGTTATTTATTTCGGCAGCAAAAAAATCAAACCTGCGTTTGTGCTCACTCAATAATGATTGATTGTGTTCTTCAATTTTATTTTTTTGTATTTGCATGCAATAGTATTAAGACTTAATTATTTTTTTGATATCAACTTAGAAGCTGTTTAAATTTAATACTTAGGCTAAAGCCAATTGCTTTTTTCTTCATTATAACCCAAGACTTAAGTCTTGGGTATTTAAAAACGTTGTTCCGGCTTTAGCCTAAGCGCATTTATTTTTTTGCTATAATAAATTATTTGAATCATTTTTAAACAGCTTCTAACAAACCTGCGCTGCATCAATATTTAATAACTGTGCGAGTTTTTTTATTTTAGAACTGATATGCCCAACACCAACAGCGCAATGATGTGCAGGCGCAAAACTATTCCATTCATTCACAAACTTTCTTGCGCCAATTGAAAATTTATAACGGCTATTTGTGTTGCCAATTTCAAGAACAGGACCAGCAAGAGATTCGCCTTCGGCAATTACAAATTGCAAACCACCACTTTTATTTTCCGCAACACTTAGCAGAGTAACCGGTCCATTTTTTACAGACATTTCTACTGAAACACCTTTGCCAACTTTACCATGATAAACTTTTAAAGGTTTCAGTTTTGTTTTGCCTTCTGCGATTGCAATATGTCCCGGACCATCGTGTCCCATCAATACAACATCATCTTTAAAATCCATTGCATAATATTCAGTAAAGGAACCCCCGGCGCCAAACGAATCCATAATCTTCATTGCCTGCACATTTTTTATTTCATATTCGCCGGCAACCGGAATACCTCTCGCTGTAAGCAGTGAATTTCCAGGAATAATTGAACTGATTGTTTCTTTGTTGTCTGCATTGCCTGTTCCTTTATAATAGTATGCGATTGAACCTAATTTATATTTTTGAACCAGCTTATCCAATGAAACAGAAGTGATAGCTGCTTTTTTCAATTCATCTTCATCACAGTCTTGCTGCACATCAAATTCATTATAAAAAATTTTTAATCTTTCATTCATTTCTTCATCTGAAACCTCTTTGCGCAACGCAGCTAATTCTTCCACTTCAATCAACTCAATATGACCGCCAAAATATTTATACTGTTTGGTTAAGTCAGTATAAATATCGAGCATACCACTATAATAATGACCCATACAACCAAGCCGGTTATACTGCATTATTTTAGCCACACGTGCCGCCTCAACCCATTCTTTAATTTCATTCCAACATGCGTCATCATTGTGCAGCATGCCTGTTACCTGGTGAAATGCAATTCCTGTTCTGTTGAAAACATTTGCAATTTCAGGAACCGGGCAAGCAGAACAAAACGCAAGCCATTCGCCGGTCATTTTTGTTCTGTCGTTGAGATTATTAAACGATGTATAATCTATCGCAGCACCAGGAGAAAGATTTAAAATAATGACAGGAACTTTTGCTTTTTGTACAACAGGCAAAACAGTTGATGACAATGCATAAGTTGTAACATATAAAAAAATAATATCAACATCTTCTTTCCGAAATCTTACTCCGGCATCAAAAGCTTTATCAATATTATCAATCAATCCTGCATTAATAATTTGCGGATGAATTGCAGCAATTTTTTTTTCAACGATGGAAAGATAATTTTCAAGTCTTTGTTTTAAACCTTCAAACTGTTCCCAATAAGCATCAAGACCAATTGCAAACAAACCAATTTTCAACTGCGCATCATTCATAAAATGAATTCTTATTGGAGATAAAAAACTTCTTTCAGTTCAACAACAACAGGCGAACCATCTTTATTTGTTTCCATTATATCTTTCATATAAGTCCACCATTTTTTCATTACTGGCTCCCGCGATAATGCATCAAGGTTTTTTGCATCATCAATGGTTAAATATGCAAACAAAAAGCTTGTTTCTTCATCAAGAAAAATAGAATAATCGGCAATGCCTGCTTGTTTTAATAATTGTTTCAAATCATTCCACAATTCGTCATGACGTTTTTTATATTCCGCTTCATAGCCTTTAAATAATTTCATCTTAAATGCAACACGCTGCATGCTGTTTTGTTTATGAATTAATTTAATTGTACCACTGCAACTGCAAACGGCTTTAATGTTAAGTCTTCATCTTTCAATGTTATTTCTGCAGCAGAATTTTCACCTGTACTTTCATCCACATAATTTGCAATTGCGTTTTTTGCCTCAGCAGGCAAATGCACTTTTATTTCTTTATTATAAGGATTGATGAATAAAATTTTTTTTCCTTGAGTTGTAATAAAAGCTTGCGAAATTATATTACCGCCAATTAAAGAAGTTTGAACTAATTTATCACCTGCACTAAAATTATCTTTCAGCAATTTCAAAATCCAGTAACGTGCATTTGGATTTCCATTTTTCCAGTCAACCATACTTACATCAGGAAACTGTGTTGGATACCCAACCAGTTGTGATTCTCCTGCAACATCAATTCCCATTTGTGTCAACTGAAGAAAAACATAAGCATACATGGCGCCTGATAAATTCCAGTAATCATTCGGAATATCATCACCGCTTGCATTAATTATAGTTCCAATTTCATTAATGGTGGTAATTGTTTTTGGCGAAAGTCTTTTGCGAATACTTTCAATAAAGCGAACCTTTTCAAGGAATGCGTTTGCTTTATCAAAAAATGCGTATTGATAATTTTCTAATTCTTCCCCTGCATAAGAAGGCGTACCATAAAAATGATAAGAAATTGCATCTAACGGAATTCCGGGTTTATGATTTTTATGATTCAAAAAATATTCATAAAAATCAGGACCTGTACTAAACGCAAGCGATATACCTACAAATTTGGTTGAAGGTGAAATCTTTTTTAATCGCTCAACAATGGCATCATACATTTTTGTATAAACCTGCGGTGAAATATTATGTTCCAAATCCGGCTCATTCAACACTTCCCAATAATCAATTTTATAATGATGATTCGATGGATGAAATTTTCCCAACTCATCTGTAAAACCACCCTTTGTGTACCAGCTAAATAATCGCTCATAATAATCTGCCACTTCTTTCATTGTTGTATCACGCAATTGCGCACCATCATTATATGCCCAAAAAACATCGTAAGCATTTTCAGGGTATGGCATATCATAATTTATTTTCCACATCCATGAAGGTGTGGTACTGAAATTAATAACAACACTATGACCGCTGGTTGCATTCATAATAGCTTCCATCGTGCTGTCCGGATAAGTAAAATCCCAAAACGTACTGTCTTTGGTTGGTGCTCTTAATTCTGCAACAGCCATTTTTGGATAAGGGAACCATGGCACATAACGTACATAATCTGCGTTTAAATTTTTTAAGGCTTCAAATACTTTTTTATGTATGGGCGAAGATGGACGCACCATTGGATTTTCTACCACTTGTAATGTGGCTGTTGTTTTAGAAGTTGATGTTATTTTATTCCAGTCAACATTTAATGTATCATTTTGTGCAAATAGATTTTGAGTGAGTGCAAAACATAAAATGCAAAAGAAGACAGGCAACTTATAATCAGAGTTTAATCTTTTCATACTTTAATTATTTTCAAAATCTGTTGTAGTGAACAATCTTTAAAGTCAGAGACTTTGCGCATATTACTGCGAAGTCTGGAGACTTCGCAGAGCTATTATTACTTCATCGCATTACCATATCCCACCAATAACACAGACGCAATTATTGTAATAATACCAATTGTTATAGTTGCTTTTGTTTTTGTGCTCACGCCTTTCCATTCTTTTAAAACAATACCCCACATATTTGCCGTAAGAATTATAAACGACATGTGCAAAATCCAACTGCTGGCACCATTGCCTAATTTGCTTTCGCCCATTCCATAAAAAAAGAATTGCAAAAACCATGTGGTACCGGCAAGCGCAGAGAGTATATAATTTTTTAATAGTGGTGTATTTTGTTTTGTGTAATCACCAAACGTTTTATTACGCGCATTTAAAATCATACACCAAATAAAATTAGTTGCAAGTCCGCCCCACAAAAGCGTTATGTACGTAACATTGTTTTGATATAACGGATTGAAACCCGCCGCTACAGCAGCTTGCGCCATTGGCTTTCCTGCTTCAATACCAAAATTGAAACAAGCACTCATGATTCCTGAAAAAATTGCAACCAATAAGCCTTTGGTAAGATTAAATTCCGCAACAGATTTTTTCTTTTCTGCTTCGGGCAATTCTTTTTCTTTCAACATACCTGCACGTCCGCAAATAAAAATTCCAAGCAAACAAATTATTATGCCTGCCAATACAATTCTTCCCCATGAAGTAGCAAGCAAGTCGTGAAAAGTTGTTTTGCCTTCTTCAGGATAAAAATTATAATAAATTGATGGAACCAGCGCACCAAACGCAGAACAAAAACCAAGCACAACAGAATTGCCCAAACTCATGCCGAGATAACGAACACCCAAACCATAAGTTAATCCGCCAAAGCCCCACAACACACCAAATAACATCGTATAACTAATAACAGATGATGGTGTATTTTTTATAATTTCCGCAAAACCAGGCACAGTAAGCCACGCAGCGAGTGGTGGCACAATTAGCCAGGAAAATAAACCACCGATAATCCAATAACTTTCCCAATGCCAGCCTTTTACTTTTTTATATGGCATGTAAAAACTACCCGATGCAAATCCGCCGATAAAGTGAAAAATTATTCCAAGTATTATTTGCATTAAATCAATTTTTTCGTCAAACGTGAATCGTTAAACGTGAAATATTTGAAACCTAAAATTATTTCTTGGCTTCAAAATGATATTTCCCGGAACCCACTTCCACTTCAACATAACCATCTTTTGTTTCACCAACTTTTATGTTTTGTGCTGATAAAGGTTTCCCACTTTCAGTTATCGCATCAGCATTTGATGCAGGAATAAAAATAGTTGCTTTTGTATTGGCTGGAATTTCAACATCCATTTCAATTTTATCACCATCGATTTTCCAATTGTTGCTTGCAGTGCCGTAATAAGTTTTTAATGATGCAGATGCATTTGTAAAATCTCCGCCAATATGTGGCTGAATTTTTATGTGCTTGTAACCAACACCATCTTCATACGTATCAAGACCAACCATTTTTCTGTACAACCAATCGCCAATCGCACCATAAGCATAATGATTGAATGAATTCATACCGGGCGTTTGAAATGTGCTGTCTGGTCTCTCGCCATCCCATCTTTCCCATATTGTTGTTGCGCCCATTTTCACGGGATACAACCATGAAGGATATGTATCCTGCAATAATAATTTATATGCAATACTATCATAACCAAAACGTGTAAGTACATGACATAAATAAGGTGTCCCCAAAAATCCTGTTGTTAAATGATTATCATAACTCTCAACATTATCAGCTAATCTTTCTGCGGCTTGCTTGCGTAAATTTTCAGGCAACATATCGAAGTTTAAAGCAAGCACGTAAGCTGTTTGCGTTCCTGAAACCAATCTTCCATTTGGTGTCATATATTCTTTTACAAAAGCATCTTTTATTTTTTGCAATAGCGCTGAATATGTTTGCGCATCATCTTTTTTGCCCAGCACATTTGCTGCATCAATTAATAGTTGCGTTGAATGCGCATAAAAACATTGTGCAATTAAATATTTATCTGTAACTGCAGAGCGACCATCGTTATCATCAAACGGGCGATAGAATAACCAATCACCAAAATGAAAACCTGTTTGCCATAAATTATTTTTGCTTTTACTTGTCATAAAATCAACCCATGCCTTCATGCTTGAATATTGATTTTCCAAAATCCTTTTATCACCATAAGCCAAATACATATTCCATGGAACAATTGTGCTTACATCTGCCCAGCCTGTTGAACCACTTGCACCTTCACCCAAAACATTTGGAATTACAAAAGGCACACTACCGTTTTCAAGCTGGTCTGCAGCAATGTCTTTTGCCCACTTTTCCATAAAACTATTTACGTTCATATTGAAAGATGCAGTGCGCGAAAAAACCTGCGCATCACCTGTCCAGCCTAAACGTTCATCACGTTGCGGACAATCAGTTGGCACATCTAAAAAATTTCCTTTTTGCCCCCACTGAATGTTATGCTGTAGTTGATTGATGAGCGGATTGGAAGAAGTAAAACTTCCTGTCGGTTCCATATCAGAATACAAAGCAACTGCA
>JAICKT010000289.1 GCA_025927795.1 Parafilimonas sp.
AACCTTCTCTCGTTGTTGCTTTTAAAAAACGTGCAGGAATTATCTGGTCGGTATCAATATTTTCAAGGTCAATAGGCACAGCGGCAGACTGAATTACTTTTCTTTCACTCTGAAATTTTGCTGTGCTTAATTGCTTCTTTTTTTCTTCTTCTATTGTTGTAATAATTCCCATATCTTTTATTTTATCCTGGAAAAATTATTTCTTAATTGCCTTTACTCTTAGCCTGATATAATCCGCATACCATTTTCCATTTTCATAATTTGTTTCTTTTAAAATGGCGACTGCTTTATCAATAATTGCATTTGCTTTTTCTGTTGGAATATTTTTAAAGAATGATTGGCAGAACTGAGCAATCCAATTCTTCATTCCATCTTCACCAACCAATTCAGTTGGTCTTTCAAATTGAATAATATTTGAAACAGTAAAACCTATTTTTTCCAACATCATTGCATGTTCACCGGCAGAAGAAAAATAATTCACTTCGATTTTTGTATTTGCTTCAAAGCCTTGTTCAATCAATACTTGTTTTACTGCTTTGTGAATGCTTTCAATATTATGTTTCGCACCCATTTCATATATCAATCTTCCGTTTGATTTCAATACATCATAAATACATTGCAGCAAACCTTGTTGCTCTTTTATCCAGTGAAACGTTGCATTTGAAAACACAGCATCAAACTTTTTATCGAAAGAAAAATTAGTTGCATCTTTTACAAAAAACTCAATATTGTTATAAGCCTGTTTTGCTTTTGCAATCATTTCCGGCGATGCATCAATACCAGTAACAACAGCGCCACTTTCTGCAATTTTTTCTGTGAGTGTTCCAGTACCGCAGCCAACATCTAAAATGTGTTCATCTTTTTGCGGTGCTAACCAACCCAAAACATCCTCGCCGTATTTTGCTACGAAGCTGTGTTTGTTATCATATAAATCTGCATCCCAAACCCCCACACCCCCTAAAGGGGAGTTTTGTAACAGCGATTTATTTTTTATATCGGTATTCATTTTTAAAAATTCATTCAACCACTTTAAGAAATACAACCACTATCAACTGCAAGAACTTAAAGTCCCTTTAGGGATTTAGGGTATCAATTCTCTTACATCACAAACCTCACCTGTAATTGCAGCAGCCGCTGCAGTTAACGGACTTGCTAAAAACGTTCTTGCATTTGGTCCTTGTCTTCCTTCAAAATTTCTGTTGCTTGTAGAGATGCAATATTTGCCTGCAGGAATTTTATCTTCATTCATTCCTAAACATGCAGAGCACCCGGGTTGCCTTAAAAGAAATCCTGCCTCTTCAAAAATTTTATTAATGCCTTCTTCCAATGCTTGTTTCTCTACTTGTTTGCTACCTGGCACAACCCACACTTCAACATCTTTTGCTTTTTGTTTTCCTTTTACAAAACTTGCTACCATTCTTAAATCTTCAATACGTGCATTGGTGCAACTACCAATAAAAACATAATCTACTTTTTTGCCTTTCATTTTTGCACCGGGTTCAATGCCCATGTAGTGCAAAGATTTTTCGTATGATGGTTTGTCTTTTATATCAACCTCATTTAAAGATGGTACATGCCCACTAATACCAATACCCATGCCCGGATTGGTGCCATATGTAATCATCGGTTCTATATCTTCTGCTTTAATGTTGAGCTCTGTATCAAACTTTGCATCAGCATCACTATATAAAGTCTTCCAATATTCCAAAGCTTTATTCCAATCATCACCTTGTGGTGCAAACTTTCTTCCTTTTATATAATTGAAAGTAGTTTCATCAGGTGCAATCATACCACAACGTGCACCCATTTCAATGCTCATGTTGCAGATAGTCATACGGGCTTCCATGCTTAAATTTCTGATGGCAGAACCCGCATATTCTACCGCATAGCCTGTAGCACCGCTGGCAGAAATCTTTGAAATGATGTGCAGAATAATATCTTTTGAAACAACACCTTTATTTAATTCGCCATCAACATTAATGCGCATGAGTTTTGGTTTGCTTTGCATTAAACATTGCGTTGCCAAAACCATTTCCACTTCGCTTGTACCAATGCCAAATGCGATGGTGCCAAATGCGCCGTGTGTTGATGTATGACTATCGCCGCAAACGATTGTCATGCCGGGTTGTGTAACCCCTAATTCAGGACCGATAATATGAACTATGCCTTGATAAGGATGACCTAACCCATATAATTCAATTCCAAATTTTTCGCAGTTCTCTGTTAGTGTGCGAACCTGTATTCGGGACAGTTCTTCAGTGATTGGTAAGTGTTGATTTAAGGTTGGTACGTTATGATCTGCTGTTGCAACAACCTGTTGCGGACGAAAAACTTTTAAGCCTCTTTTTTCCAAACCCTTAAAAGCTTGCGGACTTGTTACTTCATGAATAAAATGTTTATCAATATATAAAACAGAAGGACCGCCTTCAATTGTTTTAACAACATGCTTATTCCAGATTTTTTCGAAAAGTGTGCCCCTAACCCCTGAAGGGGAATTATTAAAATCGTTATTAAGTTTCTGCTCGTTCATTAAATAAAATCTAAAAGTTTTTTATGAATGTGATATTTCAATTTCTTTTTCTCCCTTTAGGGTTGGGGCTTGATATTGCTTTGCCAACTCATGCAAATCTTCATCCTTTACTTCTTTCTTTTTGTCGGCGACGACTAAAAATTCTTTATATAAAATATCAACATCGTTGCGTGTAAAGTTGTAACCGATTTTTTGAAAGCGATGTGCTAAAGCACTTCTGCCACTGCGCGCAGTTAAAACAATTTTGCTCCCATCTGCACCAACATCTTCAGGTTTTATGATTTCATAAGTAGAATTATCTTTTAAGAAACCATCCTGGTGAATACCACTTGAATGTGCAAATGCATTGCTGCCAACAATGGCTTTGTTTGGTTGAACAGGCATGCGCATCGTATCGCTTACCAAACGACTTATTGGATTGAGTTGTTCTGTTTTAATATTTGTATAAAAACCAAGATATGCATGTTGCTTCATTACCATTACAACTTCTTCTAATGAAGTGTTACCTGCACGTTCACCGAGACCATTTATGGTGCATTCAATTTGACCGGCACCTGCAATAACACCTGCAATTGAATTAGCTGTTGCCAAACCTAAATCGTTGTGGCAATGGCAAGAGATTGTTGCTTTATCAATATTGGGAACATTATTAATTAAGTAAGCAATTTTTTCACCGTACTGATGCGGCAAACAATAACCTGTTGTATCAGGAATATTAACAACAGTTGCACCGGCCTTAATAACGGCTTCAATAACTTTTGCGAGATAGTCATTGTCTGTTCTTCCTGCATCCTCCGCATAAAACTCAATATCATCAACCCAATTCTTTGCCCATTTTACACATTGAATTGCACGTTGTAAAATTTCTTCGCGCGTAGCTTTAAATTTTGCTTTGATATGCGAATCTGATGTGCCAATGCCAGTATGTATGCGCGGATGTTTTGCATACTTTAAAGCTTCGCCTGCAGCTTGTATATCTTTTTCAACTGCACGGCTTAACCCGCATACAGTTGCATTTTTAATTACTTTAGAAATTTCCTGAACAGAAGAAAAATCGCCGGGACTTGAAATAGGGAAACCGGCTTCTATTATATCAACACCTAAATTTTCAAGCGCAAGAGCAAGTTCAATTTTTTCGCTGGCGTTGAGTTTACAACCCGGTACCTGCTCACCATCTCTTAAAGTGGTGTCGAAAATGTTAATTTTTTTTGTTTGCGTAGGCATGTTGTTAGATGCTTAATAGTTTTTTAAATTTGAACGATATGTTCGAAAAAGTACGGCTTACAGAGTTTATAAAATTACAACATCATAAATGAGAATTAAAATCAATTTATATCATTTTTTACGGTTGAAAGATTCACTTAATTTTGTTAAAAGCCTTTATTTATAAGCATTTCAGCTAATTTTAATTACGATGCCTAACCGCACTTCAGACGAATTATTTCAGTTAATACATTCATTAAATAAAACAGAAAAACGTTTATTCAAGTTATATGTAAAACGTATTTCCGGAAATGACGATTTAAAAATTGTTGCCTTATTTGATGCCCTTGATTCAATGCAGGAATACGATGAAGAAAAATTGTTAAAGAAAAACCGTTCTATACAAAAACAACAGCTTTCTAATATGAAAGCACATTTGTATAAACAAATCTTAAACAGTATTTCACATGGTTCTGATGATATTGAAATACAGTTAAGTGAGCAATTAATTTTTGCACGCACACTTTACAATAAAGGTTTGTATATGCAGGCATTAAAAATTCTGGATAAAGTAAAATCATCAGCAAAAAATAATAACCAAAACACTTACCGTTTGCAGGCTTTAATATTTGAAAAGAAGATTGAAGCTATGCATATTACGAGAAGTATCGAAGGGCGCTCAGGCAATCTTTCCAATGAATCCAGTGAAGTAAACAAACACTTGTTTTTATTAAGTAACCTTTCTGGTTTTGCATTACAATTATATAGCTGGTATGTGCAAAACGGGCATGCGAGAGATGAAAAAGATGAAAAAGCAATAAAGGATTTTTTTTATCATAATCTGCCTGTGTGTGATGAAAATAAAATGGATTTTTATGAACGCCTTTATTATTACCAGGCATATTGCTGGTACACTTTTATTCTGCAGGATTTATTAGGTTATTATCGCTACTCGCAAAAATGGGTTGATTTATTTGAAGAGAATCCTGCAATGAAAAGCTTTGAATCTATTCAATATGTAAAAGGCTTGCATAACCTGCTTTCTGCGCATTTTGTTTTATTAAACTACAGAGGTTTTGAAGACTCGCTAAAACTGTTTGAAAACTTTGCTGCTTCCAAAGAAGGACATAAAGATGTAAACACGGAAATTCAAACATTTATATACCTGCAACTTGCAAAACTGAACGAGCATTTTATGCACGGAACATTTACACAAGGTTTATCAATGGTAAAGCCCATTAAAGAAAAGCTGAATGAATATAAGTTGCATATTGATATGCATCGCATTCTTATATTTTATTATAAAATTGCCTGTTTATATTTTGGAAGCGGAAATAACGAGAAAGCTATTGAACATCTTAATATAATTATAAATCGCAAACCCGATTTGAGAACAGACATTCATTGCTATTCAAGACTGCTGCATCTTATCGCACATTTTGAAATGGGGAATTATAATCTTGTTGAATATTTAATAAAATCTGTTTACAGGTTTATGGCAAAAATGAATAGTTTAAACATTGTTGAAGAAGAAATCTTTTCATTTTTAAAGAAATCCTTTTCATTATCGCAAAACGAAATTATTCCCGCATTTAAATCACTAAAGAATAAACTGGAAGCTTTAAAGGGAAACCCGTTAGCCACACGTTCCTTTATGTACCTTGATATAATCGGCTGGCTCGAAAGTAAAATTGAAAATGTACCAGTTCAACAAATCATCCGCAGCAAATATTTAATTTCAAAAAAGAACAGGATGCCTTTGCAGCAGCATTTAATTTAAGCTTACAATAAAACTATTGTTCTTTTGCGCACCTTCATTAAAAATATGTCTGAGTCTTGTGCCTGCAATAACTATTCTGTGTTTTTCCAAATCAAAAACCTGGTTGCAACTCATAAAAGTTTCAAATGATTCGAGATACGGAAACATGCCTTTTAAACATTCTATTTCGCGGTTTATTTTACTATCGTCGTAACTGCTTTTCTTAACTGTTATTATTAATTCTCTTTCCATAATAATTGTCTTTTAAATTTTTCATAGATCTGTTTAATTATATGGCAAGAATAATTCCGATTTAAATTATCTGTTTAAAAGTCAGATTTACGC